>JBGSME010000631.1:0-9867 GCA_041740335.1 Bryobacteraceae bacterium
CCGTCGCTTCGGCTTTGGGCAACCTCGCCAGGCGCGACCCCGGCGAGGCTGTGCCAACATAACATGAGGGTTTCAGACAAACCCCCAAAACCGGAACTTCCTACTTGGCCGGGAACCGGAACTTCCTATTTTGCTCCGACAAACGTCGTTCCGGAGGATTAACCGTGTTCGGTTAATAGTGATTGCGCTTTGCTAGTGGTGTGTGTCATTATTGAATCATAAATTTACCATCGACAGTTAATATTCTCGGAGCTCCAGTGGATGTATCCATCCTCATCAAACAGCGCTTGGCTCAACTCGGCCTTGACCAAAAGGACCTTGCCGCTGCCGCGCAAGTGACCGAGTCCTACATCTCGCAGTTGCTGGGACGCAAGAAAGCGCCCCCCGCTCCTGGGCGCACCGACATCTACGAAAAGATCGGGCAGTTCCTGAAGCTTCCGGCGGGAGAGTTGTCTCGAATGGCCGAATTCCAGCGGCAGGCCGACATGAGGAAGAAGGCCGAGCCCGCTTTACCGCTTTTCAAGGATTGCCGGCAACTCATTCTTCGCAAGTGCAATGCAGGGAGGCGCTCCGAGTTGGCTTTCCTGTTTGCCAAGGAGCCTTTCGGCGAACTGGAACGCCTGGTGACGCAAAAGATCCTGGAAGTGGCCCAGGGTGTCGCCCGTGAGGAACTGCGCAACGAGGAATGGCTGCGGCCGATGGCCAAGCCGGCGGGCCGCAAGCATGCCGAGACGAGAGTGGTGATTCTCGAGTTTCTGGACACCGACATCTTTCACATTTCGATGGAGAATTGCGTTGCGTTCCTCGACCCGGTGATCGCATCCTGGGACATCGATCTCAAGACCTTCGGCCTCGACGTAGTGACGAAGTCCGGCGTCGTCAAGCGATTCGAGTTTATCGAAAAGCAGGACCAGCCGCCGCGCGAAGCCGAGCGTGGACTGGAACAGTTTCTAAAAGACAAGTCCCTCAGCGGGGATGCCACCGAAGAGGAGATTGCGTTCCTCCGGTCGCTCACGTTCAACGGTAGACGGCCGACAGCGCTTTACTACTATCGCGAACTGCAGAGCTTGCGCGATCCGCTTCACTTCCGCCCGTCCACCTAACCCGCGTCCACTCCGGCCCAGCCGGTCCTGAAGTCCGTTCTGTTCCGAGCGAATTCCCGAGAAAAGAGTCACATGAAAGAGATCTCCAAAATGCGCAAGATCGCCTTCGTCGGCGACCACCTGCCGCGCAAGTGCGGCATTGCTACATTCACGTCGGACCTGTTGGGCGCCATTGCCGACGCCTATCCGCAAAGCCAGTGCTTTTGCGTGTCGGTGAACGACCTCAAGGACCGCTACGAATATCCGAAGGTAGTTCGCTTCGAAATCGACGAGCAGGACCTGTCATCGTATCTGCGCGCCGCCGACTTCCTCAATATCAACAACGTCGACATGGTATGCCTCCAGCATGAGTTCGGAATCTATGGCGGACCCGCCGGCGGTCACATTCTGGCGTTTTTGCGCGAGCTGAGCATGCCGGTAGTGACCACGCTGCACACGGTTTTGGCCGAGCCTCGTGCCGACCAGCGCCGCGTGATGCAGGAATTGATCTCGCTTTCGACGCGCGTGGTTGTGATGGCCGAGCGCGGCCGCCGGATGCTCGAACAGATCTACAAAGCGCCCCCGGCCAAGATCGACGTGATTGCGCACGGCATCCCCGACGTCGGATTTGTCGACCCTACGTACTTCAAAGACCAGTTCGGCGTGGAGGGCAAAACGGTGCTGCTCACGTTCGGACTGCTGTCTCCGAACAAGGGCATCGAGTATGTGCTCGATGCGCTCCCGGCGATTATCCGCGAGTTTCCTGACGTGGTTTACATCGTGCTCGGCGCTACACACCCGAACCTGCTTCGCGATCATGGCGAAGCCTACCGCCTCAGCCTCGAACTGTTGGCCAAAAAGAACAAGGTGGAAAAGAACGTCATTTTCTACAACCAGTTCGTCGAACTGGAAACGCTGAAAGAGTTTATCGGCGCGGCCGACCTCTACATTACGCCGTACCTGAACGAAGCGCAGATCACCTCCGGAACTCTCGCCTACGCCTTCGGCGCCGGAAAGGCGGTTGTGTCGACGCCGTATTGGCATGCCGCCGAACTGCTGGCTGACGATCGCGGTGTGCTGGTGCCGTTCGCCGACTCGCCGGCCATCGCCAACGAGGTGATAGGGCTTCTTCGGGACGACACCCGCCGTCACTCCATCCGGAAGAACGCCTATCGCCTCGGCCGTGAAATGGTCTGGAGCTACGTTGCGCAGAGATACATGGATGCGTTCGAACTGTCGCGGTTGGGAGGCGCGCAGCTTTCCCGGAAATCGCTATTGAATAAGACGCTCGACCTCAGGCCGCGCGAGCTGCCGGAGTTGAAGCTGGATCATCTGGCTCGAATGACCGACTCTACCGGCGTCTTTCAGCACGCCCTGTTCAGCGTCCCCAATTTCGCGGAAGGCTATTGCACCGACGACAATGCCCGCGCTTTCATCCTCGCTGTCTTGTTGGGAGAACTGGGCGAGGAAACCGAAAAGCTTCGGACGATGTCGACCACTTGCTCCGCCTTTCTCAATCACGCGTTTGACCCGGTCAGCAAACGCTTTCACAATCACATGAGTTTCAACCGCACCTGGCTCGATGATCCCGGCTCGGAGGACTGCCACGGCCGGGCGCTGTGGGCCCTGGGGGTCGGCGTGGGCCGGTCGCCCAGCCGCGGATTCCAGATGCTCGCCGGCCAGCTCTTTGCCCACGCCCTTCCCGGGCTTACCGGTTTTACGTCACCTCGCGCCTGGGGCTTCGGACTCCTCGGTATCCACGAATACCTGCGCCGGTTGAGCGGCGACAGCTTCGTGAACCAGACGCGCGAGACGCTGTCCCAGAAACTGATCGGTCTTTATGAGCGCAACGCCAAGCCGGGATGGTCCTGGTTTGAGGACGGCCTCTCCTACGACAACGCGAAGCTTCCTCACGCCCTGATCGTCACCGGTCGAGCGACCGGCAATCAGGCCGCGCTCGATATTGGACTCGACTCGCTACGCTGGCTCACCGAGTTGCAGGTCTCAGAGAAAGGCCACTTCCGCCCAATCGGGAGCAATGGCTTCTACCAGCGCGGCGGCATGCGCGCTGATTTTGATCAACAACCAATTGAAGCGCAAGCTACCGTGTCGGCGTGTCTCGAAGCTTTCGGCGCCACGTCGGACTTCTGGTGGTATGAGCAGGCGCAACGCGCGTTTGACTGGTTCATCGGCTGGAACGACCTCGGCCAGGAACTCTACTTTCCCGAAAGCGGTGGCTGCGGCGACGGTCTGCATGTGGATCGGATCAATGGGAATCAGGGGGCCGAGTCCACCCTTGCGTTTCTACTGTCTCTCGCCGAGATACGCCTCGCCCAAAACATGGTGCTCAGCTTCAAGGAACCGATCGCCATTGGGGCGTAAGGAATCCATGAGCACCCAGCCCATTCCTGTTGTTCGTACCGCCATCCTGTTGACTCCGGATCCGTCGCGAGTGCTGCTGCGCCCTTTCATTCCCGGTGACGCGCAGCGTATCGAGGGAATCCTCTCCCGGATCATGGAAATGCCCGAGGATCAGGCGAATTCGCTGCTCGAGGAGGTGACCGCCGAGTTCGCCCATCGGCACAGGGACATTCACAAGCGCTTTCTCGAACGGTTTGAACAGGTGCGAGGCGATCATTTCCCCGGCGCGCTGCCGTCGAGAAAACGCCGGCTGCTGATCGGCTCCTACTTTCTTTGCGAGTACTCGGTGGAGGCGGCCGCGTTGTTCAATCCGTCGCTGGTGCCCCATCCTGATCAGACCGATTTGCCCGTCGGAGCTCTGCGATTCGTCCTCAGCCTGCGCGCCACCGGCGAGGGGCACATTTCTTCGATTACGTTTCGGACTGGAATCATTCACGCCGATCATCGGATTGAGGTCGTCCCGCCGGGAGACTTTCTCGCCGCGCCGCGCCAGATCCCTAATCCCCGCTATGAGAAGCCGTTGTTCACACGGAAACTATGCGAGATCGGCTTGGATAGCGACTTCACGCGAAACGTCCTGAACCGGTTGGGAACTTCATTCGCTCTCCAGCAACTGTGCGCCTCCATTGACGCCGAACTTCTGATCGAAGATCGCGGCGACGGCGTGCTGCACGTCGATCAGAACGCCGCTAAAGGAATCTGGACGCTCGCCTTGTCCAACTACGAAAGTCAATTTGAGCCCGGCCGCGATATGTCCGAGCGCATCTTGTTTCCGGCCACCGCGGCGCAACGCAATGGCATTGAAGACGCTCGCTTCGTCCGCTTCGAAAACGGCGACGGCAGCAAGGCCTACTATGCCACCTTCACCGCCTTTGACGGAAACGTCGTGGTCCCAGAACTACTCGAAACCGACGATTTTTTACGCTTCCGCTTCATTACCCTCAACGGCCCGGCCGCGCGGAACAAAGGTATGGCCTTGTTCCCCCGCAAGATCAACGGGCGCTATGCGATGCTTTCCCGCCAGGACAATGAGAGTCTGCACCTGATGTTCTCCGACAACATCCATTTCTGGAACGAGCGCCAGATGCTCTTGCGGCCCACATTTCCCTGGGAACTGGTGCAGTTGGGCAATTGTGGATCGCCGATTGAAACCGACGCCGGGTGGCTGGTGCTAAGCCACGGCGTGGGGCCGGTACGCAAGTATTGCATCAGCGCGTTTCTTCTCGACCGTGAGGATCCCGGGAAAGTCATCGGCAGGCTGCGCGATCCGCTGCTTCAGCCTAACGCCGACGAACGCGAGGGTTACGTGCCGAATGTCGTGTATACGTGCGGCGCTCTGTTACACGAGGGCAGATTGATCATCCCTTACGGCCTCTCCGATCGCGCCACCGGTTTCGCTACTGTCGACATCGGGGATGTGCTCGCCGCGATGCAACCGGAGGGGACATGATCCGCCGCCGGGACAGGGATCTCGCCGATGCGGGGTAGGCGCATCGCCATCCTGTCTCCAGTGGCCTGGCGCACCCCTCCCCGCCACTACGGCGCGTGGGAGACGGTGGCGAGCAATGTCACAGAGGGGCTGGTGGCGCGCGGTTGGGACGTGACCCTTTTTGCCACCGCCGACTCGGTCACCACTGCCCGGCTGCATTCGGTTGTCGATCGCGGATACGAAGAGGATCCCGGCGCCGATCCCAAGGTGGCCGAGTATTTGCACATTTCCGAGGTGTTCGAACACGCCGCCGAGTTCGACTTGATTCACAGCCACTACGACTTTATGGCGCTCACATATACCCGTCTGGTGAAGACGCCGGTGGTGACCACCATCCACGGGTTCTCGTCGCCGAAGATCATGCCCATCTACCAACGGCACCGCGACGGCTACTTCGTGTCGATCAGCGATTCGGACCGCGCGCCCGGGCTGAACTATCTCGCCACCGTTTACAACGGCATCGATCTCACCCTGTACCCGCTCCACCCGTCCCGCGGCACGCACTTGGTGTTCCTTGGCCGCATCCATCCCGACAAGGGAGTGCACCTTGCCATCGAAGTGGCGCGCCTCACTGGAATGCCTCTAATCATCGCCGGCATCGTGCAGGATGAAGACTATTTTCGCGAACAAGTACTTCCCCACCTGCACGGCAACATCGAATACGCCGGCCCGGTGGACGTGGCGGGCAAGAATGAGTTGTTCGCACGCGCCCGCGCTTTGCTGCACCTGAACACAATCCCCGAGCGATTCGGACTGGTGCTGGCGGAGGCCAATGCCGCCGGCGTCCCGGTAGTGGCAATGGACCTCGGCTCTTGCCGCGAAGTGATCGAACATGGGCGCACCGGTCTGCTGGTGAACAGTGCCGCCGAAGCGGCGAAGGCGTTGGAGCGGATCGGCGAGATTGACCCCGCCGCCTGCCGCTGGCGCGTGGAACAGTATTTCTCGATCGACACCATGGTCGACGGCTACGAGCGTGTCTACGCCAGGATTTTTGAACACGAGGAGAAACGCTGCGTATGAAATCGAATATTGTCAGCCGATATGCGGGGAACCCTATCCTCACCAAGGCTGATATTCCCTACGCTGTCGAGACCGTGCACAATGCCGGCGTGGCGAAGCGGAACGGCGAGTACCTGATGCTGTTCCGGTCCCACCTGCGCACGGGACGTTCGATCATCGGGCTCGCTCGCAGCGCCGACGGATTCAAATTCCAGGCGGACCCGGAACCGTTTCTCACGCCCGCCCGCGAGGGTCCCTTTGCTGCCTATGAGGAGTATGGTGTGGAGGACCCGCGCATCACTCCCATCGACGGCGCCTACCTCATCACCTACAGCGTCTACTCGCGAAATGGAGTGCGCATCGCGCTCGCCAGGACCGAGGATTTCGTTCACATCGAACGCGTCTCCCTGATCACGCAAGCCGACTATCGCAACACCGTGATCTTCCCGGAAAAGTTCAACGGACTCTACGCGCGGCTGGACCGGCCTCATTCCGAGATCGCTCCCTGGTCCATCTGGATTTCCTATTCGCCGGACCTGCGCTACTGGGGCGATTCCCAACTTGTGATGCGGCCCGAGCCTTATCACTGGGACGAGATGAAGATCGGGCCCGGCGCTCCGCCCATCAAGACCAGCCGCGGATGGCTATCGATCTATCACGGCGTTTTCCAGACGATGAGCGGCGCGGTTTACCGGTTGGGCGTGGCGCTTCACGATCTTCACGATCCCGCGAAAATGCTCGGAGTCGGCGGATCGTGGATCCTCCAGCCGGAGGACCCGTGGGAGGTGACCGGCTACGTCTCCAACGTCGTGTTCACCTGCGGTGCGCTGGCTGAGCCCGACGGAACAGTGAAGATTTACTGGGGTGGGGCGGACTCGGTGATGTGCGCCGGCGAGGCGAACCTCGCCGACCTGGTGGACCTTTGTCTCGATGAGAACCGCTTGATCAAACGCGGCTGAAGATAGACCCGCTCAACGTCCCGGTGCTATCGGCAAACGTTTCCTGCTCGATACCCATCGAGCGCAGAATGCTCACATACACGTTCGACATCCGCGTATCCTCGCCCCCGCGCCAGTAGACCCCGTGCTTGAGCCCCATATTGGAGCCGCCGGCGATCATGGTGGGTAGATTGCGATTGTTGTGGGTGGTGCTCGCGCCGCTGCCGAACAGCACGATGGTGTTGTCGAGCACGCTGCCCTCGCGATCCTGATAGCTGCTCAGCCGTCCGAGGAAGTGAGAAACCTGCTGGCTCAGGAAGTGGTCGTACTTGGCGAAATGCAACTGGCCTTCCTTGTCGGTGGCATGGGAAAGATTGTGGTGCGTCTTGGCGAGACCCAGCTTCAAAGGAAAGGTGTCGCTGATGCCCATGCCGTCTTCGCGATTGAGCATGAACGCCACCGAGCGTGTGATATCGGCGTCGAAAGCCAGCGCGATCAGGTCGAACATGTTGCGGTAATACTCGGCCGGCTCTCCTTCCGAGGTCGCGTCGAGATTCAGATGCGAGAAATCCTGCTTCTTGAGCGGTATGTCGATCCAGCGCTCGGAGGCGATCAAGCGCGACTCCACTTCATCGAGCGATGTCATGTACTGCTCCATCCGCTCACGGTCAGATTTGCCCAATTGCTTCTCGAACGCGCGCGCGCTGTCGGCCACCGCGTCCACCAGCTTGATGCGGCGCCGCAGCTTTTCCCGTTCCCACTCAAGCGACGCGCGGTCGCCGCGGAACAGCCGGTTGAACACACGGCGTGGATTGTTCTCCGCCGGAATCGGCCGCCCTTCCAGGCTGTAAGAGATTGTGCCGGTGCGTGAGAGGAAGCCTGTCCCGGCGTCGATCGACAGCACCAGTGACGGCTGCCGACAATATTGCTTGGTGTGCAGCGCGATCACCTGATCGAGCCCAGCGGTGTTGTAGGTGCCCGGCTTTGGATTGTGCAGCGGCGCTCCGGTCAGCCACATATCCGAACAGGTGTGCGGATCCGCTTTCGGACCGCTCGGATGATGCAGGCCGCCCATGAAACTCAGATTCTTCCGGAACGGAGCAAACGGTTCGGTGGATTTGCCGAACACGAACTCGCCGTTCTGCTCGGCTCTCGGGAACCAACTCCACTCGTCCAGGCCGTTCTCGGCTTTCGGTAGAGACATGCCGTTGGCCGTGTATAGCGCGCAGAATCGCCGTGGAGCCTGTGCGGTCACCTCGGCTCCCATTGCGTCCAGTGCCGGCAAAGCCAGCGTCACGCCTCCAACACCTTTCAAAAACGCTCGCCGGTCGATCCTAGGAGTTCTCATTAGCCTCTTCGCTTCCTCACTGCATGCATTTTACTATTTTTCCAGGAATAGTTTGCTGGCCGTCACATACCGCACCATATCTTTCATTCGGTAGCCGCCAGCCTTCAGCTTTAGCCCATCTTCTTTCAGGAAGCTGATCTCGTTGTAGGTGAGGTTGCGGCCAGTGGCATAGATCGCCAGATTCTTCAGTACGCTGAAGGCCACCTGATCGATGCGATCTTCGCTCAGGTACCGCTTCAGATCGCTGACGCCGGACACTTCTGTCTTATCGGGTAACTGCGATCGCGCGTCCACCGGATGTTGCTTCAGCCTGCCGCCCGCGTCGAATTCCTCGAACGGCACCCCCCAAGGGTCGATCTTGGTATGGCACTGCACACATCCGGGCTGATTGCGATGCTGCTCCAACCGCTGCCGCAGCGTGAGATTTTTCGTGTCCTCCTTCAGCGCCGGGACGTTCGGCGGAGGATCGTTGGGCGGCTCGGCGATGATCTTCCGTGCCAGCCACGCCCCGCGCTTTACCGGATTCGATTCGCGGCCGTCCGACAACCCGGCCATAATCGCCGCCTGCGCAAACACGCCGCCCAGTTCTCGGCCCTGGTGCGCGATGGCGACGAACTTGAAACCGCTCTCGGTCCGGCCGCCAATGTCGTAGTAACTCGCCACGGCTTCATCGGCCAACACGAAGTCTGACTCGATCAGATTCCGCACCGGCAGATTCTTCCGGATCAGGTGTTCGAGAAACGCCACGGGCTCCTCCAGCAGGTGATTCCGCGTGTGCCGGGTCAGCTTGGGGAACTGCTTGCGGTCCGGCTCGAGCACCTGGAATTTATCCAGGCTCAACCACTGGGATCCGAATTCGTGCGCAAAGCGCGAGAATCGCTGATCCTCGATCATTCGATCCACTTCGCTGTTCAGTTGGGCGCGTAGAGTGCCGGCCGCTGCCAACCGCAACGTGGTGCGATCCGGCGGCCCGTTCCAGAGGAAATATGATAGCTTCGAAGCCAGTTCGTGGTTGTCCAACGGCTCCGGCGCCGGGGTGCTGCTGTTCTCGACGAGAAACAGGAACTGCGGCGACGTCAACACCACCTGCAGAGCATCCTTCACGCTCTCCTCGAACCTACGTCCGGCGGCGGAGGCCTTGGTGTACACCGCCACCAGCGCGGACTCCTCGGCCGACGTCACCGGCCGGCGGTACGCGCGCGCGGCGAACGAGCGTATGATCTGCCGGGCATAGCCGGCCTCATCATTCTTGTGAGTGGATGGAATAAAGATACTTCGATGCGGCTTCGGCGGCCACGTGTCATAAAACGGACCTTCGAATTCCACTGACCGGACACGCAGCCGCGGCATGTCGCGACCGTCGGTATATTCGCTCCGAACGGCGATCTCGCGAATCCCGGCCAGGTAGTTGACATTGTCCTTCTCGACATCCGGACTTGGAAAATTCCGGATCGCGCCCTCGAATACGAAACGCGCGAGCTCGGTGCCGGGTACCGTTTGCGGCTCGCCCACCGGAGCGGCGACCACGGCGTCGGGATTCACGAACCAGCCTTCGGCGCGAATCACCGCCGCCTGCGGTCCCTGCATCTC
>JBGSME010000632.1:0-2114 GCA_041740335.1 Bryobacteraceae bacterium
CCGCCCAGCGCTCGATCGGCGCATTCGGCGGCTTCGTCTCCCAGTCCGGCACTGGCGCGGTATGGCTGTCCACCCTTGGCGGCGCTAACAGCTACGGAGCCGCGATCAACGATGCGGGCTCGGTCGCCGGTACCGCCCAGACCGCGGCGGGATACCTGCACGCGGTTACATGGACCAGTACCGGTATCGCACTCGACCTCGGGACTCTCGGCGGCGTCCATTCCGGAGCCTACGGCATCGGTGCATCCGGTGATGTTGTCGGCTACTCACTCACTGCCGGGGGCGGTTCAGCCGCCTTCCTCTATTCCGGCGGATCGATCATTGACCTGAATCTACTCACCACCGGCGCAGACGATTGGACGCTCGAAGCGGCCTATGCGATCAACGCCGCCGGGCAAATCGCCGGCACCGGATTGTTTCAAGGCGCACGGCACGCCTTTCTGCTCAATCCCATTTCTCCGGCAGTGCATGTCACACAGGGGCCGCACGCGCCGGCCGCGGTGCCGGAGCCCTCAACCGCCCTCCTATTCGCAATTCCTCTGGCCTTGCTCGCGGTGCCTATACTGAAAAGGAAATGAGTTTCCACATCAAGTCGCCCGGCGATAAGCCCGGCGTTTATCCGGTCGCTCGCCGCGGCGGCAACCTCAAGTATCTTTCCTTCACCATCGTCGAGCTCGGCGGCAATCTGCGCGAGCACCACTTCGAAACCGGCGCTGAGGAGATCTCCCTCGACTCCTACACCGGTCCCTACGAAGTCACTTGCGAGGGCCCGTTCGGACGCTGGTCCACCCAAATCCAGGCCCGGCCCTCCATCCGCGACGCCCATCCCATGGTCTATCTGCCCTCCGAATCGAAGGTGACCCTCCGTGCCCTCAACGGCGCCGCCCGAATCACCGTCGCCGGCGCCGAAGGCAAACCCGGCATGAGTCCCGTCCTCGTTGCCGGTGGCGACATCGTCGCCAGAACGCCTGGTAAGGACGCCTTCGCCCGCACCGTCTACACCCACATTGCCCAGAATATCGACGCCGCTCACCTGATCTGCGGCGAAACTGTGAACCGCCCCGGCGGTTGGTCCAGTTGTCCACCCCACAAACACGACGTGTTTGGCGACGGCGAAGTCCCTATGGAAGAGGTCTACTATTTCCAGACCGACCCGCCGCAAGGCTTCGGCTTCATGCGTGTCTACACCCAGCCCGACGCCCAGGACCCCTTCGACTACGCCTTCCCCGTCCAACACGGCGACACCGTCCTCATCCCGCGCGGCTACCATCCCGTCGCCGCCTGCCCCGGCTACTCGCTCAACTACACCTGGGTCCTCGCCGGAGAAGGCCGCACCTACGGGGCATGGAAGGACGACCCTCGTCACGCCTGGATCGCCTCCTGAATCTCCGGCGCCCAAGCGAGTCCTTCTCCCGCGTGCCCAAAAACGCCGGGGCCACCCCGGAGGCCCCTAACCGAGCCGCGACCGCTACGGAGCGGTGCCTCACTCACGACGCCGTCCCGGGAACCGAACCAACGTCCCCGTCCCCCCGAAACCTGTGATCTACTAAAAACTTGCGAGTCACTCCGGCGCTTTCGGCGTTAGCAGCAGCCGCGTTGCTGTCGCTCTCCTGCGGCAGAACCGTCCCCACGGCCATCGAACTCCTCCACGCCTGCGCCATTGAGGAAGGCCCCACCGACGCCTATTGCGGTACACTCCCCGTCTGGGAAAACCGGGAAACAAACGCCGGCCGCAAAATCAACCTCAAAATCGTCGTGATGCCCGCCCTCCAGCGCAATCCCAAACCGGACCCCGTCTTCTTCTTCGCCGGTGGTCCCGGCCAAGGCGCAGCCAAGATCTCAAAAGGCGTCGGCGCGCTGTTCCGCCGCGTCCAGGATTCCCGCGACCTCGTTTTCATTGACCAGCGCGGCACGGGTGACTCCAATCCCCTCGACTGCAAAGGCGACGAGCACGATAGCGATAACCTCAAAAAAATGAGCGACGATCTGCCGCTCGATCTCTACCGCGATTGCCTCAAAAAGTACGACGCCGATCCTAGCCTCTACACCACGCCGGTCGCGATGGACGATATTGACCAGGCCCGCCAATATCTCGGCTACGCCCAGATCAACCT
>JBGSME010000633.1:0-2569 GCA_041740335.1 Bryobacteraceae bacterium
GCGCGGATCGCGTAGACCTCGCCGGCCCGAGCCATTGTGTGCGCCAAGCCGGCCTCTCCGAGTGGAGTGACGTCGTTGGCGAAGATCTCGCGCCCCATCGCGATTGACCGCTCGGCGATACCGGTGGCGTCTTCGCCTAGAAGCGCCCGTACCCAGGCGACGCGGGCAAGGGCCATCATAGCCAGCCTCTTCGATACGGTAGAGCCTGCGTGCGCGTCTAAAGCTTCGGCCTCCCGCGCCATCCGCTCAAAGACCTCGAGTGATGCCTTGGTCCGTCCCATCAGCCGCAGCGTGTCGCCTTGCTGGAGCAGCGCGCCCACCATCTGTTTTGCGTAGCTCACGTTGCCCGGTTCGAGCGCGGCCAGCCGCGATAGGATCCCAACGGATTCCGCCTCGCGATTGGCGGCCTCCTCCATTTTGCCGTCGCCCGAAAGGAAGCTTGCCACACGCAGCGAACTCATCGCGTAATCCAGGCGCGCGCCATTGCTGGCCGTATCCTCCTCCGCCAGTTCCTTTGCGATCGCTGCCATCCGCTCCACCGCCAAACGCGCTTCCGAACGGTTCGGCTCGGACATCTTGTTGTGAATGTTCGCGATGAAGCCATAGCTCAGCATCAGGTTCCGCCTCGCTTGCGGATCCAGCGGGAGCTGCTTCACGATCGCCTCCCGGATTGCAAGGCTTTTCCGGTGCAGCGCCAGCGCCCGCTCAAAGCGCCTATGGGCTGCGTGTATTCGGGCTTGTGCCGATATCGAATCGGCCAGAACTTCGTCCACCGGGTTTCGATCGGCCGGAGCACCGCGGGAACGGGAAGCCAAAGCCCGCAGCACTCGTTCGGCTTCTTCGGCCATCGCGACATCCGCCTCGGCAGGACGCGCGGCCAATACGGTGAACACCTGACGCGCCAGCGTCTTCGCCAACAGGAATTGCACCTCCGGATCCGACCGATGCTGACGGGCGATCCGGCGCGCTGCTTCCAGGTTCTGCTGGTCCATACCTCGCAGCTTCGCCGCATCCCCGCCCTGCTCCAGAGAAATCGCCGTCAGGTTCGAAACAACACCCACGCGCCTGATCCGGGCTTGCAAGGCGTTCGGGTCTCTCTCGATCAGCCGGTCCAGAAGGTCGCGCGCCTTTTCCAGTTGAGCCAACGCATGCGTCCCATCGCCAGCTCTGAATCCCGGGCCTGACTGGAGTGTCGCCGACAACTCGTAGGCACTCGCCAGGTCCAGTTGCACTGGAACGTCCCCGGGATTCTGGGCGGCCAGGTTCTCCAGGTAGGCGATCGTCGCATTCAACATTTTTCCGCTCGCCCGCGCCGCCCCGGGCAGTCCCGAGACTTCGGTGTAGATGTCGTGGATGAACGCGCCGGTCAGCCGGCTGCTATCGGCGAATCTCCGGTTGGCGAGTTCGGCTTGCTCGGTGGCCCGTTGCGATTCCCGTTCCGCAAGCCGTGCCTCGCGGTCCGCGCGCGCCGCCTGCCGTTCCGCGTTCAGCTTTTCGGCCACCGCGATCGCCCTGGCTTCCTGAGCGTCCACAGCGGACCAGAATGCCAACCCTGCCCCAACGATGAGGCACAAAACCGCGGCTACTGTGGCAGCGGTGGCTGCGCGATTTCTTCTCATCAGCCGCGCTGCCCTTTCCATCCTCGAGTAATCGCGTGCTGAGATTGGCCGGCGCTCCAGCACCGCTTCGAGATCCGCGGCCAATGCCGCTGCGCCGTCATACCGATCGGCTCCTTCTTCGCGAGTGGCCTTGTCGGCGATGGTCTGCAGATCGCGTTCCAGCGGAAGCTGACTCTCCAGCAGGTCCTTGAGGATCACGCCCAGGCTGTAAACGTCCGTGGAGGTACTTACGGCGTCACCGCGTGTCTGTTCCGGACTGGCATATTTTGGGGTGATCCACCGCGGCTGGGTATACCCGGTGGGGTTCTCGTCGATGATCTTGGCGATGCCGAAATCCAGCAGCTTGGGGGTTCCTCCCGGATTCACCAAAATGTTGCCCGGCTTCAGATCGCGATGGATTACCAGGTTCTTGTGCGCATAGTGCACTGCGTCGCACACCTGTCGAAAGATACGCAGCCTCTCGTCCACGCCCAGCCCGAGCTGCTCGCAGTAGTCCAGGATGTTGCCCGCTCTCTCAACGTACTCCATCACGAAATAGGGCAACCCGAACTCGGTGGCGCCGGCGTCGAGCAGCCGGGCGATCGAGGGGTGGTCCAGCCGCGCCAGGATCCGGCGTTCGGCCTCGAACCGCCCCCGCAGCGCCGGTGAATCCATGCCTGTTCTCACGAACTTTATCGCTACCTTCTTTTCGAAAGCATTGTCGGCGCGCGCGGCCAGATAGACTGACCCCATTCCGCCGTGGCCCAGACACTGGAGCAATCGATACGGCCCAGCCCACTCTTCCGGACAAAGCGCCATCTCCGCCGCGGCGCTGATGGTTCCGGCGATTCGCTCGGAAGCCCTGGCCTGCTCCGGATCGTCCAACTCCTGCAGCAGAGACTGCAGCCGCTGGCGTAGGCCGTCCGGCTGAACGTCGAGGAAAGCGGCGCGCTCGGCTGGCGGCAGCGCGG
>JBGSME010000634.1:0-5691 GCA_041740335.1 Bryobacteraceae bacterium
TTGAAGCTGAAGCGTCCGGGTTTGTAGCCGCGTTCGCGAGCTTCCGGCAGCATGGCGTAGAGTTCGCGAATGGGCGTGAAGGTTCCGGTGTAGGTGGCGGGGTTGGAGCGGGGAGTGCGGCCGATGGGGGATTGATCGATCTCGATGACTTTGTCGATTTGATCGATGCCTTCGATTGCGGTGTGGGCGCCGGGCTGAGCGTGTGAGCCGTAGACGTGTTTGGAGAGGGCCCGATAGAGAATGTTGTGGACAAGAGTGGATTTGCCGCTGCCGGAAACGCCGGTTACAGCGAGGAACATGCCGAGGGGGAAGGAGACGTCGACGTTCTTGAGATTGTGCTCGCGAGCGCCGCGGACGACGAGTGATTCGCCATTTCCGTGGCGGCGAAACTGAGGCACGGGGATTTTGCGGGCTCCGGTCATGTACTGGCCGGTTAGGGAATCGGGCGAGTCCATGACCTGTTGCGGCGTACCGGCGGCGACGAGAGCGCCGCCCAGGCGTCCGGCGCCGGGCCCGAGATCGATGACGTAGTCGGCGCTTGCGATGGTCTCTTCGTCGTGCTCGACGACGAGTACGGTATTGCCGAGATCGCGGAGGTGGGCGAGGGTGCGGATGAGACGCTCGTTATCGCGCGGATGGAGGCCGATGGAGGGCTCGTCAAGGACGTAGAGCACGCCGCGGAGCCGGGAGCCGATTTGCGTGGCGAGACGAATCCGTTGTGCCTCGCCGCCGGATAGGGTGGCCGACGAACGTTGGAGGCTGAGATAGTCGAGGCCGACGGTGCAAAGAAACTGGAGGCGCTGTGCGATTTCCTGGACGACGCGTCCGGCGACCTGGCGCTCGCGATCATTGAGGGTCCATTTTTCGGCCGCGATGCGGGCACGGTCGAGCGGGAGCGAAGTGAATTCGCCGATGGACATGCCGTGGAACCTGACGGCGAGGCTTCCTGGCTTGAGCCGGGCACCGGCGCAGGACTCGCATTTTGCGGGGGACATGTAAGCCATCATCCATTGGCGATAGCTGTCGGTGGCTTCCTCGAAAGTCTCGTCGAGCAGTGGGAGGAGACCTTTGAACGCGCCATCGCCCTCGAGCAATTGCTGACGGGCCATGGCGGTAAGTTTTTCGAAGGGTTTGGCGATTGGGATGCGGGAGCGGCGGGCGAAGTCGAGGACGGGTGTGGAGACGCCGGCTCCGGTGGCGACAGCGGCGAGGGCGCCGTCGAACATTGGTTTGGCGGGGTCGACGATGATCTTACCAGCGTCGAAGGTCCACTGGCTACCGAGTCCGTGGCAAGCTTCGCATGCGCCGTAGGGACTGTTGAAGGAGAAGGATCGCGGCTCCAACTGGGGGATGCTGACGCCGCAATCGGGGCAAGCGAGTTTTTGGGAATAGAGTTGCTCTGCGCCGTTGACGACGGCGACGAGAACGAGCCCGCCGGCGAGTTTGGTGGCGGTTTCGATGGATTGTTCGAGGCGTTCGCCGAGTCCGGGTTTGATGACGAGGCGGTCGACAACGACTTCGATGGTGTGGTTCTTGCGTTTGTCGAGCGCGATGTCTTCGTCGAGCGAGCGGAGGGTTCCATCGATGCGTGCGCGGAGGAAGCCTTGTTTGAGGAGCTTTTCGAGTTCCTTCTTGTATTCGCCCTTGCGTCCGCGGACGATCGGGGCGAGGATCATGACGCGGTCGTCGTGCCGCATTGAGGAGATCTGTTCGACGATTTGTTGGGTGGATTGGGGAACGATGCGAAGGCCGCACTGGGGGCAATGGGGCACACCGATGGAGGAGTAGAGGACGCGAAGGTAGTCGTAGATTTCGGTGATGGTACCGACGGTGGAGCGCGGGGAGCGGCTGGTGGTTTTCTGTTCGATGGAGATGGCGGGACTGAGACCGTCGATGGAATCGACGTCGGGACGTTCCATCTGATCGAGAAACTGGCGGGCGTAGGGGGAGAGGGTGTCGACGTAGCGGCGCTGCCCTTCGGCGTAGATGGTGTCGAAGGCGAGCGAGGATTTGCCGGAGCCGCTGAGACCGGTGATGACGGTGAATGAGTTGCGGGGGATCTCGACGTCGACGTTCCGGAGGTTATGTTGCCGGGCCCCGTGCACGCTAATCTGGCGCAGCATCGTTGGAGAGTGAATCTATCGTATTCTCGCACGGAAACCGATTGCGGGCAGGTTGGGACGGCGAGGAGCGGAAGAGTATGCTTGACAGCCGGATAATTATTCTCGTCTAATAGTGGGTATGAACCACGAACCGCTCTCCGCGCGAATGGAGCTGTTTCGCGAGCGGTGCGTGGAGAATGGCCTGGCGGTGACGCACCAGCGGATGGTCATCTACGAGGCGCTGGCCTCGACCGACGCGCATCCGACACCGGAGGCGGTGTATGAGATTGTCCGCCGGAAGATCCCTTCGATTTCGTTGGCGACGGTTTACAAGAGCGTGCGGACGTTTGTGGATCTAGGGTTGTTGCGGGAAGTAACGCTGTTGCATGAGAGACAGCGGCTGGACGCGAATCTGGAAGATCACCATCATCTGGTTTGCGAACAGTGCAAGGCGGTGACCGATATTCCGGAAGGAGTATTGACGCCGCTGGAGGTGCGGGGCCGATTGCCGGGGAAGTTCCAGGCTCGGCAAATCCGCGTAGACGTATTGGGGCTTTGCGCCGCGTGTTCCAGGCGGGCATCCAAATCGAAGGTTTGAACGATTGATTGAACTCAGGAAAGGAATTTGAAGAATGGCAGAACTGAAGGGCAGCAAGACGCACGAGAATCTGAAGGCGGCGTTTGCCGGCGAGTCACAGGCGAACCGGCGATATCTGTATTTCGCCAAGCAGGCCGATGTTGAGGGGTATCCGGACGTGGCGGGTCTGTTCCGGGACACGGCTGAGGGCGAGACCGGGCATGCGCACGGGCATTTGGACTATTTGAAGAAAGTTGGCGATCCTGCCACGGATTTGCCGATTGGGGATACGGCGATGAATTTGAAAGCGGCGATCGCCGGGGAGACGCACGAGTATACGGACATGTATCCGGGCATGGCGAAGTCGGCTCGCGAGGAGGGATTTACGGAGATTGCGGATTGGTTTGAGACGCTGGCGAAGGCGGAGAAGAGCCACGCGGGGCGGTTCGGGCAGGGGTTGGAATCGATTAGTTAGCTGGACCGCTTGCTACGCGCGCGGCTCGAAAGCAGGGAAAGGGACGAATGTCTGTTATCAAAGGGGAGCCGACTCCCGGCATGACGTACGATCCGAACGATCCGAAGTATTGGGATCGTTCGGCGATGGCGGGCGAGATGGAGCGTGTATTCGAGATCTGCCATGGGTGCCGGTTGTGTTTCAACCTGTGCCCATCGTTTCCGGCTATGTTCAAGGCGGTGGACGGGCATGACGGCGACGTGCGCCGGATCACGGCAGCGGAAACCGATCACGTGATCGACACGTGCTATCAGTGCAAGCTCTGTTATGTGAAATGTCCTTACACGCCGGATGACGGGCATTCGTTCCAACTGGATTTTCCGCGCTTGATGATGCGGGCGAATGCGATTCGCAAGAAAGAAAGTGGCATTGATTTGCGGGCGCGGATGTTATCGCGTCCGGAGGCGGCGGGGACGATCGGAGGGATTACGGCCGATGTCGCCAACTGGGGCAACCGGCAGCCGCTACTGCGGATGGCGATGGAGAAAACGATCGGGATCCATCGCGAGAAGATGCTGCCGGAGTTTCATAGCCAGACGTTCGAGGAGTGGCGCGGCAACCATGGCGCGCCGGCCGGTGATCCGAACGTGGCGGTGCTGTTTCACACGTGTTTTGTGAATCACAACAATCCGCAGATCGGCAAGGACGCCGTGGAGGTGTATTCGCGCAATGGAGTGTCGCTGGGATGCCCGAAGCAGAATTGCTGCGGGATGCCGGCGCTCGAGGCGGGCGATGTGGAACTGGCGAAACAGAACGCGGCGTCGAACGTGGCATCGCTTTTTCCGCACGCGGCGGTTGGAAAGAAGATCGTTGCGATCAATCCGACGTGTTCGTACATGTTGAAGAAAGAGTATGGGGAGTTGCTGGGGACGCCGGAGGCGCGGGCGGTGGCGGGGGCGACGATGGATTTGTGCGAGTTCCTATGGCAGCGAAAGCAGGCGGGCCAGTTGAATCGGGCATTCCGATCGACGCCGGGGCGGATCGCGTATCATTTGCCATGTCATTTGAAGGCGCAGAATATAGGGTTCCGGTCCCGGGACATGATGCGGTTGATTCCGGGGGCGGAGGTTCGAATGGTGGAGCAGTGTTCCGGGCATGACGGCACATGGGCGATGAAGAAGGAATTTTTTCCGCTCTCGATGCTGGCGGGCAAGAAGGCATTCGATGAAATGAAGGAAGCGGAGGCGGAGGTGATGGCGAGCGATTGCCCGCTGGCGGCGATCCAGTTTGACCAGGCGATCGGGACGCGGCCGGTGCATCCGATCCAAGTGCTGGCGCGGGCCTACCGCAGGGGTGGATTTGCGAACAATCTGGAGCCGGCGAAGAAACAAGAGGAGAGCAAATAACAAATGGTGCAGCCCGTAGAGTTGAGCGAGATTCGGAATATCGCCGAGTACGAGTTGGAGCGTCCGGACTGGCGGCCGGGAGTGATGGCCCTGAAAGACTCGCGCCGGGTGCGGGTGGGCGATCATCTTACATTTCTGTTCGAGAATCACGACACGGTGCGGTATCAGGTGCAGGAGATGCTGCGGATCGAGCGGATTGTGAAAGAGAAAGACATCCGGCACGAGCTTGACACATACAACGAATTGATACCGGTGCAGTATGGGCTATCGGCGACGCTGCTCATTGAGTATGAAACGCCGGAGGAGCGTGCGGTGTGGCTGAAGGAACTGTTGGGATTGGAGAATCACGTATGGTTCCAGGCGGGGGAAGGTGAGCCGGTGCAAGGACGTTTTGACGGACGGCAGATTGCGAGCGACCGAATTTCGAGCGTGCAGTATGTGAAGTTCGATTTGGGGGCGGAGCGAGCGGCGGCGTTGGCGGGGAAGGCCCGGTTATTTGTGGATCATCCACGATACGCGGCGTCTGCTGAACTGAGCGCGATTCAAAGGGCGGCGCTGGCCGAAGACGTTTCCTGAAGCGCGGGAGGGGCGCTGCTGGGATGATCGCGGAAGTAGGCGACTGTTTCGCGGAGGCCATCTTCGAGGGAAACGAGGGGTTCCCAGCCGAGAATGCGGTTGGCCTTGGAAATGTCGGGTTTGCGGCGCTGCGGATCGTCCTGGGGGAGCGGACGGAAATCGATGGGCGCGTCGCTAGCGGCAGCGATCTTGATCCGTTCGGCGAATTCGAGGATGGTGAGTTCGAGGGGGTTGCCGAGATTGACGGGATAGGGTTCGTCCGACCATAGAAGTCGATAGAGTCCGTCGACGAGATCGCTGACGTAGCAGAAGCTGCGAGTCTGATTGCCGGTGCCGAACACGGTGAGCGGTTCCCCGCGGAGGGCCTGGTCGATGAAGGCGGGGACGACGCGGCCGTCGTCAAGCTGCATGCGCGGGCCGTAGGTGTTGAAGATGCGGGCGATGCGGGTCTGCATCCCGTAGCGGCGATGGTAGGCCATGGTGATGGCTTCGGCGAAGCGCTTGCTTTCGTCGTAGCAGGAGCGTGGGCCGACGGGATTGACGTTGCCCCAGTAGGTTTCGGATTGTGGATGTTCG
>JBGSME010000635.1:0-3845 GCA_041740335.1 Bryobacteraceae bacterium
GGCACCTTCTCCACCCAATGGCGGCGGAGTAGGGCCATCTTCTCTTCCGGGGAATACTGCTTCTGTGCTTTCCTCAAGCGTTCAGCTCCAAACTACTCTTCGGCTAAACGCTCGCTCCAATTAGAAAAGAGGCAACACAGATCCACCTTGCCTCGCCAACAACGCCGCAGCCACATGCCCAGCCACTTTCCTCCGTCCATCCCCGCCACATAGTTGTTCACGCCGACGAACGTCGCGCCCGGATGCGGTGTATCCACCGCGATCATGGGGATTCCCGCTCGCAGATACTTCTCCGCGACCGCACCTGCCAAATCGTATCCGGTTTGGAAATCGATCACCAGACTCACATCCATGCGCACCAGTGAGTCCGCATCGCGGATCGCCAGCCGCCGGTCCGGGGAGTGATCCAGGCAGACCAGTTCGACGCCGTTCTGCGCGGCGGCGTATTGCAACCCGAGAGACACTTCCTGTCGAAAGGGCCGGCCGGCGCTGTCGACGACGAAGCCAATTCGGTAGCGCCTGCCAGGCGGCCGGCTTACCAAGCCGCGATAGCAGCCGGGCGTGACCTGCGTGAGGAAGCCGCACTTTTCGAGAGTACGCACGAGTCGCAGTGTTGATGACGGCGGCAACTCCGCCCGGCTCGCCAGGTCCCTGAGCCGCAGCGTCTCATGCTCGGACCGGAACGAGGACAAGATACGGCACGCCCGCACGACGGATTCGATCTGATAGCGTGACGATACATCCACCTGAATTCCCGTTGACCTCGCGGCCCATTATACATTCCGCAAGGGCCGGCGGCGTCCACTCCGTTTCGCTGGATGAAAAACTGGGCCCCTCACCTTGCCGGCGATTCCGCGCACGAGATGCCCTGTATTCGCCATATTCCGAAACCACGGCGGCTTCCTTGCACCCGTTCATTTTTCACTGTGTGAAAAATGCGCCGCGCCTTGACATGGCGTCAGAAATTGATAAGTCTCAGTGAAATTGATTTTGCCGACGATGGCGACGGAAGGGTGTATCCAATGACTCGAAACAACTGGCTGGGCGGGCTCGTTTTCCTGTTCCTTACGCTTCCCACGGCTCTCGCTCAGGGGTCCGGAATTCAAGGTGTGGTCACCGATCAGAGTGGAGCACTCATTCCGGCTGTGAAGATCCGCGTGGTCAACACAGCCACCGGTGTTTCCACGTCTGGGCAAACCAACGAATCCGGACGGTACAACGTACCTCTCCTCAATCCCGGAACCTACGACATTGAGGCGCAGGCGCAAGGCTTCGCGCAGGCGACGCGCCAGAAACTGAAACTCGACGTGCAACAGATCGCGCGTGTCGATTTCAAGCTATCGGTGGGCGACGTCACCGAAGTGGTCGAAGTGTCCGCGGCGGCGGCCCTGCTCGAATCCGAACAGTCCGTGATGGGGCAAGTGATCGAGAATAAACGCATCGTCGAGATGCCGCTCAATAAACGGAACTACCTCGAATTGGCACGCTTGTCGGTAGGCATCCTGCCCGGTAACGTGGTCGGCGCCGGCACGCGGCCGGGACAGAACGAAGCCGGCTACGTCGGCATGGGCATGCGCGGCTACCAGAACGAGGTGCTGATCGATGGAGTGGACAACAGCTCTCGCTCCGGTGGAGGTCCGTTGGGGTTTGAGGCGCAGGCCACCAAGCCATCGGTGGACGCGGTCGGCGAGTTTAAGGTAGTAACGAATAACTTCTCGGCGGAGTACGGTTTTCGAATGGGCCCGAAGGTCATTGTGTCGATCAAGTCCGGCACCAACGATCTGCACGGAAGCCTCTTCGAGTTCCTGCGAAACGACAAGTTTGACGCCACTAACTTCTTCGCCAATCGAGCCGGCTCAAAGAAACCGGTCTTGCGGCAGAATCAGTTCGGCGGAACCATTGGCGGCCCGATCATTAAGAACAAGACGTTCGGCTTCTTCAGCTACCAGGGAACGCGGGTGCGGGTAGGGTCAAGCCTATTCTCGACGGTTCCGAGCCAACTGGCCCGCAACGGTGATTTTTCGCAGGAGCGCGTGAACCTGAACCGGATCTTCGATCCGAATACCACCACCGGCGCCGGCGCCGCGGCCACGCGGCAACCCTTCCCCAATAATGTGATTCCCCGGTCGCGGTTCGATCCGGTAAGCGCGGGTCTCCTCGGGCTCTTTCCGGATTCCAACGTCGCCGGTGCGGAGTTCGGCTTCAACAACTACTTCCGGGCGCCGTCGAACTCCGATGACACCGACCTTTACGATTTTCGGGTCGATCACAACCTCTCCGAGAACGACCGCATGTTCTTCCGCATGAGCATCCGTCGCCAGTTCCGGATCACCGAAAGCCCGCTGCCTTCCTCGGCCGGCGGCAGCGGCGGTGAATCGGTAGATCTCAATGGCGACAATCTCGTGTTCAATTGGACGCACTCGTTCACCCCGATGCTCCACAACGAAGCGCGCTTCGGGTTTACGCACTTCCCGACCCGATTCGACACGCTGCTGCAAGAACCGCTGAACGCAAAATACGGCATCAAAGGTGCGCCCGAAGAGGCCTTCGACGACGGGCTGAACCAGGGATTCAGCGCGTTCAATATCAATGGCTACGCCACGCTCGGCACCCCGTGCTGCTGGCCAAACATCAACAATATGGATAACATCCACTTCGCCGATAACGTGATGTGGCAAAGGGGCAGCCACAGCCTGAAGGCTGGCGTCGATACCCGCCGCCTGAATATCTACCGCGAAGCGATGCGGTTCCGCCGCGGCCAGTTCACCTTCAACAAGATCTTCACGGCGCAGCAGCCCAATGTCGCCTCCAGCCGTACGCAGACCGGCAACGGGCTCGCCGAGATGATGCTCGGATTGGTATCCACCACCAACGTCGGCAATCCCGCGGGCGAGAACGCCGTAATCCCCTACCTCGGAACGTTCCTTCAGGACGATTGGAAAGTAAGTTCGAAACTCACCCTCACGTTGGGATTGCGTTGGGAGTTCTTCAACCGCGGCTTCTATCCGCACGGCACGGTCCGCGGCCGGACCGGAGTGAGCAACTATATTACGGCGTACAACGGGTTGACGCCCGGACAGCCGGAATACTTTGCGCGCCCCGAGAGCGGCAAGGATTGCGGGTGCGACCAGGATCTCAACAATTTCGCCCCTCGGATCGGCCTCGCCTACAGACTGGATCAAAAAACCGTGCTTCGCGCCAGCGGAGGCATCTTCTACGGCGAGGCCGATAGCGTCACCAGCGGCACAGCGTGGTCACGCCAAACACCGGACTTTACCGAAATCGCGACGCCGACCTTTGACAACATTACCCCGGTGACCCTCGTGAAGGATGGCTTCCTGCCGGTTACTCTTCCCGCAACCGAACCGCTCCCGAATACCGGGGCCAATGCATCCTACCGGCGGATGCCAACCCAGTACTCAGGACAGTGGTTCTTCGACGTGCAGCGCGAACTGGCGGGAGACATGGTTTGGGTAATCGGGTACCAGGGCTCGTCAACCAAGCACATCCTATACTCGTTGGATATCAATAACCCCGGCCCGGATCCGTCGGTACCCGCGGCACGCCGCCGCCTCCGGCCAGAACGCACGGCCGTCAACGTGAGCGAACCCGGAGCGCTTGCCAACTACAACGCCCTCGTCACCCGCCTGGAAAAGCGATTCAGCAAGGGAGTGACGTTCCTTACCTCCTATACGTGGTCCCACAACATCGACAACAACACACAGCCTCTCGATGCAGGTTTCTCGAACGTGGCCACTGTCTACGATCGCCGCTCCGAGCGCGGCAACGCCAACCTCGATATCCGCCAGAACTTCACCAGCAGCTTCACCTGGGAGATGCCGTTT
>JBGSME010000636.1:0-4464 GCA_041740335.1 Bryobacteraceae bacterium
GGCTTCACCATCGCCGGTTTCGTGATGGCATCCACCCAGACCTTCAGCCTGTTCACCACCTCGCAGCCGCTGATGATGTTCTTCACCATCGCGTCACTGTGCGGCTTGGGGCTGGCCACCGCCAACTACTGGGCGCTCACGCAGACGCTCATGCCCGGCGCGCTTCCAGTGGCCATCCAGAATACGGCCGCGAACCTGGCCGGCATCGTCGCCCCTTGGCTTACCGGTTGGCTGGTGCAGCAGACCGGCAGTTTCGACGCGCCGATCAAGGCGATCGGTGTCGTGCTGGTAATGGGAATTTGCTCGTACGTGTTCCTGGTGCGCCGAGAGTACGCACCCGCCGGTGTGGTGGAGTCTTAGAACTCGCGCGCGTGAGATACCAGTCAACGGCCTCGGGCGTTATGCGCCAAGGCCGTTGAATCCGTTCCGCGGGTCTATTTCGACCCGGAGACGACATCCTGTAGTTTCATGGCCATGCGGCTCAGCTCACTGGCCGCGCCTTGTGTCTCCGTTGCTCCCTGGGTAGTATTCTTAGCGGCCGTCGCAACGCCGCCGATATTGCTGGCGATCTCGACCACCCCCCGGGCAGCTTCGCCGACGCTGGTGCTGATTTCGTTGGTAGTTACCGTCTGTTCTTCCACGGCCGAAGCGATACTGTTGGAGATATCGTTGATTTGGTTGATGATCAGCGAGATCTCCTGGATTGCGTTGACGGCCCCCCTCGTATCGCCTTGAATCGCCTCGATTTTGCGCCCGATTTCTTCGGTCGCATTGGCGGTCTGTTTAGCCAGTTCCTTCACTTCGTTCGCGACAACCGCGAACCCTTTGCCGGCGTCCCCAGCCCGCGCCGCTTCGATCGTTGCGTTCAGCGCGAGCAGGTTTGTCTGTTGCGCGATCGAGGTGATAACCTTGATCACCTTCCCGATTTCGGTGCTGGATTCGCCGAGTTTGGAAATGGTCTCGTTAGTGGTAGTGGCCGCGGTTACGGCGCTGGTGGCGACTCGTGCCGCTTCGTTGGCGTTTTTGGAGATCTCCCGAATGGAAGCCTGCATCTGGTCAGACGCGGAGGCAACGGCTGAAACGTTTTGCGAAACCCGATCGCTCGCCGCGGACACCACATTTGCCTGAGCCGCTGTCTCCTCGGCGTTTCCGGCCATTTGTTGGCTGATGGCGGTCAGCTCTTCCGCCGATGTTGAAAGCGCCGTAATACTTCTCTGAATCTCGGCTTCCGTATGTTTCCGTCCCGTGATATCGGTGGCGTACTTCACAACCTTGAAGGGCTTACCGTTGAGGTCGAGAATCGGACTGTAGGAGGCCTGAATCCAGATCTGCTTCCCCCCCTTGCCCACACGTTTGTATTCGGCGGCTTGGTACTCGCCCTGGTTCAGCCTCGCCCAGAAGTCCCTATACTCAGCCGATTTCGCATAGGCGCTGTCCACAAATATCTGGTGGTGCTGGCCGCGAATCTCTTCCAGCCTGTAACCCATCACTTTGAGGAAGTTGTCGTTCGCGGTGACAATCGTGCCGTCCATTTGAAACTCGATCACCGCTTGGGCCTTGCTGATCGCTGCGATCTGGACCGAAGAATCAGCGGCTGCGAGGCGCTGCACGGTGATGTCTGTGGCGTACTTCACCACTTTGATGGGATTCCCTTCGCGATTCAGGATCGGGTTGTACGACCCCTGAATCCAGATCTCTTTGCCCCCTTTGCCTAAGCGCTTGAATTCGGCCGCCTGGTACTGGCCGTCGTTTAGACCGCTCCAGAACTTTCTGTACTCCGGCGACCCGGCATAAGCCTCGTCGACAAACAATCGGTGATGGCGGCCGCGGATCTCCTCGATCCGGTATCCCATTACACGCAGGAAGTTGTCGTTCGCAGTAATGATGGTTCCATCCATCTCGAACTCGATCACTGCTTGTGATTTGCCGATAGCGGCGACCACCGCTTCCAGTTCTTGGATGCGATCATTCAGATCAGCTTGCCCGGAGTGCACCGGACTGTTCGCTTTTTCGCCTCGGCCAGACGGCCTCGTCGACCTTTGATCCTCGGTGAAACGGCCGCCTTGACTCATTGTTTCCACGCAACATCTCCTGGGGTACGAATTTGTGTGTTCGGCCACACTGGTTGAATATCGGATACGAAAGGGAAGTTGTATATTGTCCCCTTCTGGCGGAATACGGGTAGCTCCCGCGATCGGTAGGAATAGGTGCTCGCCGCGGCCACAAATACCCAAAGAGCAGCGATCACTGCCTCCGCGCAGAACTGCCCCCATATTTCCCGCACCGTCTCACCCAACCCTCAGTAAACGGGATTGCGGCCAGAGCCAATGCCTAAGCAAAACCACCGATACAGCCACCCGTCAAATCTGGCGATGGACTGGTGATGCAAAAGCGCCCCGCCCAGCCTGCGGAAGCTATCCTGTGCGTAGTTACCGGTGCCCTCTTTTTTGGCATGCTCGGCACCCAGTTGATGAAGCACGCCGCGCACCACGATTTCCTCGTATTCTTCACGCAGGGAACGATCTTCGCCGAGGGCAACGCGGACCGGCTCTACGACATCCCTTATGTGCAGGAAGTGCAGCAGCGCATCGCGCCGCAGAAAAAGCTCTTCATTCCCCCCACTCGGCCCGCGTTCTATGTGCCCTTGCTGGCCCCGCTCGGCTGGATGTCGATCTGGCCCGCTTTTACCGTCTGGCTGATCGTACAATTCCTGGGCCTGGTTGCGTTTACGTGGTGGACACAGACACGTTTCGGATGGGGCGGCGTGGCCGCGATGTCGTTCTTTTTCCCCTTTGCGATGGGGATTCTGAACGGCCAGGACATCAGCTTCGTCGTGCTGTTGGTGCTCGGCTCCTGGCTGGCGCTTGAAAAAGGCCGGGACGGCCTCGCAGGCGCGCTGCTCGCCGGTACACTCTTCAAGTTTCATCTGCTGATGCTACTGGTGCCGGCCATGCTGCTCCGTAGAAAATGGCGAATGTTTGCCGGGTATGCGATCACCGGCGCCGTGGAGGCGGGAATTTCGGTGGCGTTGGCAGGCGCATGGCCCTATATCGACATGTTGACCAACGGTAAGATCGACACACTCTCGGAGACGCCTGAGATGATGCCGAATATCTACGCGGTGCTGATGAACCTAGGCGTTGATTCCACACCCACGCGCATCGTTGCCATCCTCGCGATTTCTGTAATCGCCCTTTTTCCGCGGTCGGTTCCGAATCTGTCGTTCGGTTGGTTCTGGGCCGCGGTCGCCGGTTCCATCCTCGTTACACCTCATACCTACAGCTACGATATTTCGTTATTGCTGCCGGCGTTTCTGATGCTGCTGGAGGTGGAAACGCCCAGTCCAGCCAAGTGGGTTGCGGTTGCCGCGATGACGGTGATTCCGTACGTTTTAGTGGTGATGGGGCAGCCATGGACGATCTCACCGTCCGTATTCATGGTTATCGTCCTGCTGGCAATCAGCGGCAGGTTACCCGAGTTTCGCGGGACCTGCCACGCGTCGTCTCAGCCGCTGCCGGCGCAGTAAAAAAATATAATCAGTTGATTCGAAAACGCTTCCCGGCTCCGGGTTTGCGGCACCCCTGCCATGCCATCCTACAATTGGCAGAATGAAAAATGATAACTCCCTGATTGCGTTGGCTTCGTTTCCGGAGCCGAACCCACTCGCCCCAGCCCTCAGGCCCTTCCCCACAACGGCGGCACCATCTGCCGGTTGAGTGTCTCGATCTCATTGCGGAGCCGGTTGAACTCAGCCGCGTTCGCGGTGGAGAGATCGCGCGTCTCGCCTACGTCGCCATCGAGATCGTAGAGCCGGTACGGTGCGTCTTCATTCCGGGACTGGCTCTGCTTCACGATCTTCCATCGGCCCCGGCGCAATGCAAGGCTACGTCCATAGCGCCAGAACAGGGACTCATGCGGTGCCGTGCCCGCTCCGGTTAGGTGCGGCAGCAGGTTCACGCCGTCGATCCTCTGTGGCGCTGATGCGCCAGCGGCGGCAAGCGCGGTGGGCAATATGTCGAGCGAAATCACGGGTTGATCGTAGCTGACCCCTCCCGGGATCCGTCCCTTCCATTGCATCGCGAACGGCACGCGGATTCCGCCTTCCCAAAGCTGGCCCTTGCCGCCGCGCAGCGGATCGTTCGCCGAGGTCAATTCGGCGGTAGGGCCGCCGTTGTCGCTCAGAAAGAAGATCAGCGTGTCGTTCTCCAAATTCCGTTCCCGCAGCGCGGCCAGTACGCGCCCCACGGCGGCGTCCATCGACGACAACATGGCCGCAAACAGACGCCGCTGCTCGTCGTGGATATATTGAAACTCGCGAACCAGAGGCACCGGCGCCTGCATGGGACTGTGTACGGCATTGAACGCCAGATAGAGGAAGAACGGATGCTCGTGATGACGCTCGATGAACCCGGCCGCTTCCCGCGCCAGCGCGTCGGTGAGGTACTCCGGCTCGGTGATCGGCTC
>JBGSME010000637.1:0-2923 GCA_041740335.1 Bryobacteraceae bacterium
CCGGGCACGTCGTCGTTCATCATGTAGGTGAGGTGGCCGGCCAGCGCCGCCTCGATCGGAATGCCGTTGACGCGTACGAGGCGGGGCCGGTCCAGAATGAGCGAGCCTTCCACCTGCGTGACCCCTTTGTCGGTCTCGAGCTCAATCTGAATGGAATCGACGTAGCCGGCGCGTTTTTCGTGACGCTCACTGACGTCCAAACCGCGGCGCTGCGCAATCGGCATCGCGTTGACGATGTTGGGGCGCTGCGGCATGGATCGCGCCAGCACGCCAGCCAGCCCGGCGTTGCGAATCAACTGCGTGTTGAGGCTGGCGACGGCGCCGTGGTAGGCGATGCGGACCGCTTTCGGATTTCCTTCCGCGATATACGACGCAAACATACCGAGGCGTTCGGCGACGCTCAGCCAAGGCTCCATCGCGCGGAATTGCTCCGGCGAGAGCGCCGGCATGTTCACGGCGTTGATGGCCACACCGTTGCGCAGATACTCGACCATCTGGTGCGCGATGCGGATGCCGACGATTTCCTGCGCCTCCTCAGTGGATCCGCCGATGTGCGGCGTCGCGATGAGGGTCTTCGCTTGAAGCAGAGCTTCGCCGGCCGGCGGCGGCTCAGGATCGAAAACGTCGAGCCCGGCGCCGCCCACCTGCCCACTGGCGAGCCCTTCGGCAAGCGCCGCCTGGTCAATCAATTCCCCACGCGCGCAATTCACCAACCGGGCGCCGGTCTTCATCTTGGCGATCGACGCCGCGTTGATCATCCCGCGCGTCTCGGTGGTAACGCCGACGTGCAGAGAAATATAATCGCTGCGGCCATATAGCGTTTCGAGGTCTACCAGTTCGACGCCCAAGTCAGACGCCATTTGCGAATTCACGTAGGGATCGGTGCCGATGATCAGCATCTCGAAGGCACGAGCCCGGCGCACCACCTCGCGGCCGATATTGCCGAGCCCGACCACACCGAGCGTTTTGCCGCGCAGTTCGTTACCGAGGAATGCTTTCTTTTCCCATTTGCCGGATTTCGTGGAGGTGCTGGCATCGGGAATCATACGCGCCATCGAAAGCATCATGGCGATGGTGTGCTCGGCGACAGACACCGCGTTGCCGCCCGGCGTATTCATCACGAGAACACCGGCAGCGGTGGCGGCGTCCATATCGACGTTATCCACGCCGACGCCGGCGCGGCCCACCACGCGCAACTTGGGCGCCTGGGCGAAGGTGTCCTTGTTTACCTTCACCGCGCTGCGCACAACCAGCGCATCGCAATCGGCGAGATGCGCCGCATATTCCTTCGGACTGGAAACAATGACGTCCCAGCCGTCTACCTTTTGGAAAATCTCAATCGCCCCAGGGGCGAGAGGCTCGGCGATAAGAATTCTCATACTTCCCGGTTTTACGTCTTACCTTCTTAAGCGTTGACGGCCGCGCGCACGCCGGCCACTTCGGCGTAAACTTCCTGCACCGCCGCTACACCTGCGCCCAGTTTGACTGGGTGCCCGTTGGCGATGAGGATGATTTCGAGCGCACCGATCACGGCGAACAGGTCTGCGAAATCGAAATATCCAAGGTGCGCGATGCGGAAGATTTGACCCTTCATCGAGCCTTGGCCGTTGGCAATGATCATGCCGAAGCGTTCTTTGTACGCCTTGACGATCTTGCCGGAATCCATGCCGGCCGGCGCTTTGATCGCTGTTACCGAAGAGGCCGGGCTTCCCGGCGAGAACAACTCAAGGTCCAGCGCCTTGGCTGCTGCGCGCGTTGCCCGAGCCAGCAGTTGCGCGTTTTCGATCAGTTTGTCCATCCCGATCGACTTGATGTATTTGAGGGCTGCGCCGAGCGCAAGGATCAGCGAAGTGTTCGGAGTCCAGCTCGATTCGCCGGCAGCGGCGTTCTGCGCTTCCTTCTTGAGGTTAAAGTAGAAGCGGGGCAGCTTCGACGATTCGGCATGCTTCCATGCTTTCGGGCTTACCGAAAGAAACGCGAGTCCAGGGGGGATCATGAACGATTTCTGGGAACCGCCGATGACGACGTCCAAGCCCCAACCTTCGATATCCAAGGGCTGAGTGCCCAGGCCGGTGATAGCGTCAATGATGAACAAGGCGTCTGTGGCGCTGACGATTTTCGCCATCGCTTCGATGTCGTGAGAGGCACCGGTGGACGTTTCCGACGCCTGCACGAATACGCCCTTGGCGTCCGGATTGGCCTTGAGAGCGGCTTCGAGTTCGGCTGGCTGCACCGCGTCGCCATATTCTTTCTGGATCACAACGGCGTTGAGGCCGAACGCTTTGGTGATCGCCACCCAGCGCTCGCCAAACTTGCCGGCGCAGCAGACGATGACCTTGTCGCCGGCGGAAAAGAGGTTCGAGACCGAAGCCTCCATGGCACCGGAGCCGGATGCCACCAACGGCACCACATCGTAGGTGGTGCCCATTACTTCTTTCAGGTCGGTGATCGCCGCCTTGTACACATTCCGGAAGTCTTCGGTCCGGTGGTGTAAATCGGACGCCATCATGGCATGAAGAGCCGGTGGATACAGCGGGGTCGGCCCGGGTGTCAGGAGGCGTTGTTTTCTGATGTGCATGGACGTGGGGTGAACCTTTAGAATAGCAGACAGCATGCCCCTTCTGGATCGAATACAAAAAGACATGATCGAGGCGATGAAAGCCAAGGACGAAGCGCGTTTGAGCACGGTTCGCATGATCAAAACGGCGCTGATGAAGTACAAGGCGGACAAGATGAAGGAAGCCGACGAAGCGGCCGAGCAGCAGATCCTGAGTCTGTTGCTGAAGCAGCGCCACGAGTCGGCGGAGATGTTCCGCAAAGGCGGCCGCGAAGAATCCGCGGTCAAGGAAGAGCAGGAGGCCCGGCTGATTGAATCCTATATGCCGGCAATGGCGTCGGCGGAAGAGATCGCCGCCGCGGTGGA
>JBGSME010000638.1:0-3469 GCA_041740335.1 Bryobacteraceae bacterium
GCGGCGACTACCACCACGCCGGGCGCAGCTTGCGGCTGTGGAGCGGGCGCCGGAGGTGGCGGTGCCGGTCCTGACGCGGGAGAAGACTGCTTGGCGCCGACCGAGGCCGCATAGATGATCCCCTTCGGGTCCACTGCGACAGCGGTTACTTCGCGCTTCGACGTCTGGTACAGGACGAAGCCCTCCGCGCGCGGCGAAACGCGAATCACGAGCCCGCCCGGCTCGGTTCCGGCGATCAGATTCCCCTGTAAGTCAACGGCGAGCGACCGCGCATGGGCCTCCTCCGTTTTGTAGAATACTGACCCCGCCCCCGCCGCCGTAACTTTGTGAATCTCCCCGCTGCCGCCGGTGCCGACGTAGAGTTCGCCTTGCGCACCGAAAGCCAGCGCCCAAATATACTTCGCCTTTGGATCGTAGTAAGTCTCCACCGCGCCGGCGCCGGTGATCCGATAGACTTTGCCGTCTGGCGCGGTGGCGGCATAGACACGGTCCTGCTTGTCGATCGCGATGGCGTGAATCTCCAGGCCGTCCAACTCGGCAACCGTCCGCGCCGGCTTCCCTTGCTCGATGCGATAGAGTGGCGCTTTGCCATCCTGGCCGCTGCCCCCGGCGTAGACCACGCCTTTGGAATCCTCGGCAACCGCCCACAGATAGTTCGAAGCCGCGTCGTGCAGTTCGCGGAACGCCGGTGCCAACGTCAGCCGGCCATCGCTGCGCAGTGATAGTTTTTCGAGCGTGCCCTTTTCAAAGTCGCCCTGTGCGGCGTGCTGCCACGTTTTGGTCTCAACGGCCCAAATCAGCACGCAGGGCACAAGCAGTAGAAAGAAACGGCGAGGATACATGAAGTGTTTTCTTAGTTGACTTGGATGCGGAGCGAGTAACTTCCGCTTACCTGGAGGTCGAAAGGAATCTCCGCCTGCTGCTCGGCGGTTTCGGGTACGGTAAACACGTTCCGGGTGGAACTGCGCCCGTTCTGCATAACGTTGGCCACCGAAGCCGGAAGGTTCGGCAGGGTCTTGTCCTCATAGAAGACGGTCGGCTTGGCCTGAACCAGGGAAACGTAAAGCCGGTTGTTGGTGCGCTCCTGATTGATCAGCGACACGGTTTGCGGAAGATCCAGGCTGCTGCGCTGCAGCATGCCGGCCATAGCCTGCATCCGGTTCAACGTGGCGGCATCGCTCAGCAGAATCCGATGGCGGCCCTTGGGAAACGCCGGCGGGATCTTCACGATCACTTCCTTTTCGATCCGCCCGCCGCGCCACGGACGCAGAAAAACGCGCACAGGCACTTCCTCCCCGGCATGCACTTCGCTCGATGATGCGAATGCGCTTTCAATCGTCGCCAGCCGCCGCTCCGGCAGCAGATCCAGCTTCACATCCACCGCGGTCAGCCGCGGCGTGCGGATTTCGTTCAAAAAAAGCCGGTTGAATTTCTCGCCCCACCAAAACGCCAGTTCCATCGGCGTCGGGATGGGCGCACCGCTGGGCGCGAACATATTGTCGAGCGAAATGCGCTGGCTCCCTTCGATATCCACCGTGCCCGAAAGCCGGTAGGTGGCCTCCTCCGCGAAATCGTTCAGCCCGTTGAGCGCATTGAACAGGGTAACCATCATCAGGAACGGCGTCCATTTCTGCTGCACGAAAATCTGGAACTGCAGATCGCGCGTCTTCTGCACCTTGCCGTCGTGGCCGAAGCTGCGGACCTTGACCTTGCAAGGAATCATCTCCGCCTCTTCGCCAAGCAGCCCCATGATGCCCGAGTGCCGGTCTTGCCGCAGCGTACCTACGATATCGGTCGCGTTTCCGAACTTATTCGGCTGGAAGGCGGAGGCCAGCGTCATCAGAACTTCACTTTTCGCCATGGGCATACTCACCGGACCGAGGCTCAAGAAAGGGTGCCCGAAGGCGAGCACGCGCTTACCATCGTTGTAGGTCACCGTGCCCATCGCGGTCATGCTCATGTCCCCGGAAACGAGAACGCCGGAAACGGCATCGCCGGGCTTGAGAGAATCACGCCAACCGGCAGCAGGCTTGGCCGACTGGATCGCCGACGATGCGCCGCCCTGCGCGGCCTGAATTCCCATGCTGCGAAACATCGGGCCGAACTCGCGCAGCGTGGTTTCCGTGAAACCGGAGAGCACCAGCGGCGTGTCGATCGCCGTGAGCGTCATGCCGGAACCACCCGCGGAGGCGGCAATCGCCAGATCGCCCGGAAGCGGCACTGACGCTTGCTTCATCACCTTGTCCGGTGTCCGCGCGTCGCTCGGGCGGGACTTGTCATAGTCGCTGATCTCGAGCATCAGCTCGATCGGCGTGATACCGCAAATCGCATCGGGAGAGAAGACACTCAGCCGCAGCGCCACCGCGCCGATCAGCTTCCCGTCGATATACACGGGGCTTCCGCTCATTCCGCCGGCCACGTTGGTACGCACGGCGCGCCCCCCCATCTTGCCGACGATAATGTCCTGCTTGGGTCCCCAGGCATTCCGCAAGCGTCCGATGATCTCGATCGGGATTGCTTCCGGCTCGGAGCCTTCAAAAACAGTCCAGGCCACGGCTTTCATACCCGGCTTCACGTCGACGGCCTTCATAATCGCCGGCACGCCCGCGGCGGGACGTGTGGTCATCGGATTCGGCTGCGCGCCGAGAACTCCTCCGGAGACAAGAGATACAGCGACGAGAACGGGCAGGTACAACTTTCCAGATTTCATTGGTGTGACGGCTGCCTCTATTATCGTCCACGAATACCCGGAAAGCGGCAGTTTACCCGAACCATGCGCCCTCCACCGAACCGGCGCGACGGTCGATTCACCCATGTATCCCTATGTACGCCATCTCCCCGGACCCAATGCTTGGCACGGTGCTTGGACACTACCGCATCCGCTCGCGCCTCGGGCAGGGCGGCATGGGTTCGGTTTATCTCGGGGAGCGTGTCGACGACGGCTACGAGCATCGCGTGGCGATCAAGGTGGCTACCGAGGTGGCCGCCCACAGCGATCTGCTCGAGCGGTTCCGCCTCGAACGCCAACTACTGGCCGTTCTCAATCACCCCAACATCGTCCGCCTGATCGACGGCGGCACCACGCCCGCGGGCGTTCCGTACCTCGTAATGGATTGCGTCCTCGGCCGCCGCATCACGGACTACTGCCGCGAATCGAACCTGCCCGTGGCTGATCGCGTCAAGCTCATCGGCAAGGTGTGCGCCGCGGTTCACTACGCCCACCAGCGCATGGTGATCCATCGCGACATCAAGCCCTCCAATATTCTGGTGACGCAGGAGGGCGAGCCCAAGCTCCTTGATTTCGGTATCGCCAAGTTGCTCCGGGCGCCGGCCGATCACGATCTAACGCTTCCCGACGCCCGTCCGATGACGCTCCGCTACGCCAGCCCGGAGCTGATTTCGCCCTACGCGCCGTTGCCGAATGGCGCACCATCTGCATCTCCGCGCACGGGGAGATGCCCTTACCGTC
>JBGSME010000639.1:0-9181 GCA_041740335.1 Bryobacteraceae bacterium
TTGGGAGGATGACAGTACCGTCCGGCTGAAGTTCAGCACGCCGTTGCGCGTCGAAGGAAGCCGTATTCTCGGCTTCACCGCCACAGGTGCGGCCCTGTTCCACGCGATCTTTGATTCCAAGTCCGGCGATGTGTTGCTCAAGCTTTCGCGGACGGCAAAGGAAGCGGTGAGCGTCGCGTACTGTCAGGGGCTGAACCCGGCATGCAACCTGTCCGGCCCGCACGATCTACCGCTTCCGGCGTTCGGCCCGACGGCAGTACGATAAAGCGCAAAAAACCCCGCTGAACCCAGGTGGGAACAGCGGGGATTGCCTGACCGCCAGCGCCTTCCGAAGCGCTATCGGATGTCGGTATCGACGAGGAAGTTGGTCCACTCCTCAGTCCAGTCGTCGTCGCCGATACCGCCGATGAAGTTCACGTTCTGATCGAAGAAGCCGTCATCGGGAGCCGAGACCCAGCCGGCACGGAACAGCGGCGATCCGAAGCGGCCGCGCCAATCGGGGTCACTGAATTCGAGTGGCCTCGCCATCAACGGATTGGCGATCAGGGTCCGGCTCGCGGCACTGTTAGCCACCGGAACCCCGCTCGAATGGAACTGCCCGGCAACGGTATTGGCTGCCGGAGGCGATGCGATCCGCCCGTTGTTCCACGCCAGCAGGCCGTTGAACTTCAGGTTGCCGGCCGTGTACTGTGCCACTGTCGGATCGTCGTTGAGCCGCAGCGCCTGATTGCCGAAGTTCGTCACGGCCACGTTATTGATCGACGCGCGCGCGCCGCGCCGCAGGTAGATTCCCGTGGAACTGCCCGCTTCGTCGAAACCATCCTCGCCGCTGCCCACAAACGTCAGGTTGAACAGCGTGGGATTCGAAAACGGCTCCGCGGCGTTGTTGTACTCGCTGTTGTCGCCTTCAATCCCGCGATTGCCGCGCGCGTCCGGACTCTGATAGAAGAGGCCGTACTGCACTTTTCCGGTCCAGCCAAGCTGGAAGTCGACATAGTCGTCGGCGCCGAGGCCGCCGATCAGGTACATCGCGTTGTTGGTGCCGCCGAACCATTCAAACGAATCGTCGAGGCCGAAGATCGCCTGCAGGTGATGCGACGTCGTCCCGGTGCCGCAGCTACCGAACGTGAACGAGTTCAGCTCGTTGTTGGGCGACAGGATCGAGCCTGCGTATTCCACGCGAACGTAGCTGAGAGTCCCGCAGTTGTGCGCCGCATCCGTGCCGCCGAAGATGGTGTCCGCCGATGCCGGCAAACCTTCGATGTTGAACTCGCCGGCCTGATTGTTGTCGCGCGCACCGGCGCCCGTGTTCACCGGAGCCCGGCCCAACAGGACCAAGCCGCCCCAGTCTCCACGCTGCCGCTGCCCGAAAGCCTGCGAACTGGTCATTACGATGGGGCGCGACCGTGTTCCCGCCGCCTCAATCCGGCCCGTACGCGTCACGATGAGCGCGGACGGCGGCTGCGATCCGGGCTGCCCGATCACGAACGTGCCCGGCTGGATCGTCAGCACCGCATTGCTCTTCACAAACACGATTCCGCTCAGCCGGTACGCCTTGGTGTTCACCAGCGTGCGGCTCGCTTCGATGTTCCCGGTGATGTTCTCGAAGCCGTCGACAACACCGATCTTCATATACTTGGCTTTGAGTACGCGCGTTCCGGTATAGTCGCGCAGTTCCCAAACGATGGTGTGCATGCCGAGCTCGGCCGGCACCGTCATCGGGGAACTCATGATCGCGCCGCCGGCGCCAATCAGGGTCGCCTTGTCGGCCGCCTGCAACTGCGTGGGCTGAAAGCCCTGCGCCAGAGTGTTGCCGAAGATATCGGTCACCTCGGCGGTGTTGGCGGGCAGGTAGGATTTCTGGCCCGTCTGGTTATTCTGCCGGTAGGCGAAGACCGTGTAAGGATACAAGTCATTGTTGGGCTTGATCGTCGCCTTCAAAGTCAGCGGGTCACCGGGCATGTAGACGTACTTATCCGTCCAAATCCAGCCCGATACGGCCACTTCCGGCGCCGCCACATTGGCCGCGTAACGCTCGGCCGCGCTCTGGCTCACCGTCGTGAACGCACCGGCGCCGAACAAAGGCGCCGCCGCGCAGACCGCAAACACACCAATCGCTATCTGTTTCTTCATCGCTTTCCTTTCTCCGTTCTTGTACTGCGAAAATCTAAAAGATCTGGTAACTCACGCCCACCGATAAGGTGCGTCCCAGTTGGTAGTTCCGGACCAGGAAATCTCCTTGCGTCCAGCGATACTGGTTGTCGCCCAGGTTCTCAGCATTGAAGCGCAAGCTCCATTTCCCGGTCTCCGTTAGCGACAACTGGTATACGAAATCCAGAAACGTATTCCGTTCTTGATAGATATCGGGAAGACCGAAGGTTCCTACCTCCGTGATCCGCCGCGATACCGAGTTCGCGTAAAATCGCGCATTGGACCGCAGCTTTGGCTGGTTCCATTCCGCAATCGCGTTCCATACGAAGCGCGACTGCCCCATCATCGCCCGGTCCAGCGACGTCAATGCAGCCGCGTCCTGCGGCCGGATGCGGACCTTGGAATCGACAAACGTGAAGTTACCCTGAAGCGATACCGCCGCCAGTTTGGGACTCAGGAACGAGAGGCTCTTGCGCGCCTCCAATTCAAGTCCCGTGTTCCGCGCCCCGGCCGCGTTGATGTAACTTTGCCGGAGATCGTTCGCGAATAGGATATTTACTTCGATCGGGTCCGCAAAGTCCTTGTAGAACCAACTCGCGGCCAGGATCTCATTGCCGCCCAGGAACCATTCCCACCGCGCGTCCACATTGTGAACCGTGGCCCGCATCAGGTTGGGATTTCCCTGCGACACAAAGCCGCCGAGCACATTGTTGAAGTCGAACGGCGACAGCTCGCGGAAGTCCGGCCGCGACACTGTGTGGCTGTAGCTCGCCCGCAGGTTCTGGCGATGGGTCAACGCGTAGATGAGGTTCACGCCCGGCGCAGGATCGCGATTCGCCAGATTCGCCAACTGTGGTTGACCGCTCGGCACCAGGGGATCAAGCGTGGTTACGCGGATATCGGCGTCTTCCACACGCACGCCGCCCACGATCCGCCACTTCGCGCCGAAGGCAAGGTCCACCATTCCGTATCCGGCGTAGATGTCCATCGTCGCGTCGTACCGGTCCGTGGCTCGCGTAAACTCCACCAGCTGAAACCCGTCCGGGCGGATGTTGGCCGGCCCGAACAACTGATTGCTGGGCAGACTCGTGTCGATCGTCGAGAGGCGCTGCGGGATGAAACGGAAGCGCCGTGCCTGAAAGTCGCGGTTCCGAAACGTTCCCCGGAATCCGAACTTCCATATGCCCGAAATGTTGCCTTTGAAAAAGGGCCGCGAGAACTCGGCTTGCGGCTCGTAAATCTTATCGGTCAGGTCGTTATAGAAACGCAGACCCGACGAGCCGAGCGCCGCGAATCCGAATTGCCCGTTGCCGCCCAAGCCGCGGAACACTTCCCGCAAGTCCGGCTCGTTGCGCGACGATCGCGAATACGTCATCTGCCACTTGAACAGGCTATTGCCCAGGTTCGCCAACGCATGCTCGCCCTCGAGGCTCGTCGACAGAAGCCCGCGTTCGATGAACCGCAGCCGCTGCGAGAAGAGCGTGCTATCGGTGCCCCCGTCGCGGCCTTGAAACTCGCGCGCTTCTTTGTCGGTGTCCCGCGTGATCGTGTTGCGAAGCACCAGCTTGTTGGCGGCGTTTAATCGCATCGCTACGTTGAACACAGCGCCTAGCCGCGCCGTCTCGGTGTAGGATCGGAAGTCCGAGTAGTCGGAAAACACAAGCGGCTGCGTTCCCTGCTGCCGTAAGTACTTCTGCGTCTCGCTCTGAAATTGCGGCCTGTTTGAGAACGACACCGCTCCTACCAGTCCGAACCGCCCAAAGGTTCCCCCGCCGACGGCCGAGTAACTTTGGGCGGGACGCATCGAATCGCGAAATTCAGGCTCCCAGTTATTCGGCAGGGCCTGGCCGAACTGCTGGAACTGCTGCGGCGTGAACGCGCCCTGAAACAGACGCTTGTCAGTCGGGACGATCGACGGTATGGACCGGGTGCCGTCGTCGAATCCGAAAAAGTCTCGTCCGCCGCCTGGATAGCTCGCGAACCGGTCAAAGGTCGTCCGCGAGTTAAACCCCATATTCGTGCTTACGCTGAACATCTTTGCGACGGGAAACTCCACCGTCTGCATCTGCACCAAGCCGCCGGAAAACTCCGCCGGCAGATCGGGCGTGTATGTCTTCAGCACTTTGATGCTGTCGATCAACCCCGCCGGGAAAAGGTCCAACGGCACCACGCGCTTTTCCGGTTCCGTGGTCGGGATCATGGCGGCATTTAGCATCGTGGAACTGTATCGCTCGCCCAAGCCGCGGACGTACACATATCCGCTCTCAACGATACTTACTCCAGTCACTTTCTCAAGAGCACCCGCCGCGCTCGACGCCGTGGTGTTCCTGATCTCGTCCTTGCTCATTCCGTCGCTCACCACCGCGGAAAGCTTTCTCTCCGTCAGCATCGCTTCGGCCGAAGCCACCGCTGAGGTGATCTTTTCGGAGACCTCCACCGTTGTCACGGACCCCTTCGCCGCCATCACGGTGCTGCCATCCACGGACGCACCGGCGGTTACTTCCAGATCTGTCGTCTCAGAGTCGAGATAGTTTTCCGCCTTGTACATCAGCGTGTACTTGCCCGGCGTCAGCTTCAGCGTGAAGCGCCCGCCGGTGTCGGTAACCTGCTGATCCGAGAACTGGCCGTTCACGCCGATCTGCACCCCCGGAATCGGCCGCGACGTCTGCGCGTCAAAGACCGTTCCACTCACTGTCCCGGGGTCCTGCGCCATTAACAGGCTGCCGGCCAGCAAACCAAAAGCAGCTAGGAAGACCCGGTTATTGTGCAACAAACAGTGCTACCTCGTTCGAATCGACGCCATCCACGTAAACTTGCAGCGCAGTCCGGCCGGCGATGTGGGGTCTGTCCGGCACAACCACGTTCATTTGCCACAACCCAGCGAAGCCGGGCGCCATTCCGCTAAAATTCACCGTCGCCTCAACACCGCCAATCATCACCTTCGGCGTTGAACGTGTCCGCAACAGCGGCGACGATCCGGCAGCGGCTCCATCGGCAAGCGGACCGTCCAACGCCCCCGGACCCGTCCCGTAGATGAGGATCACGGATCCACGCGCCGCCGCGGCATTCGCTCCATTCACCGCGCCGTCCTGAGTCAGGATCGCGCCTTGCGCCGGCGTCGCCCGGTCAAGCACGAAGATGCCCGGCGATGCCGGCATCACCAGGACATTTCCGTCTACAGTGGTTGCGCCGTTGGTCACGCGGACCGGATACCGTCCCGGAGCAAGGCTCCCAGGGATTTGAAAATTCACCTGCGTCGCCGACACGGCTACCAGCGGCGCGGCGGTCTCGCCGATCCTCACCGATACACCGGACAACGCCGCCGGCAACGGGAAATTCTCGAAACTGGTTGTCGCCACCGTGCCAAATGTGCCAAACGCGGTCGCCAGCGATCCGGGCGACAGTGGCTGCTCTCCGCGAAAACTAGCACCGTTCACGATCGTCAATTGAGCGCTCAGCGCTCCGCTCACCGCTAGCGTCAACACGCCGCACCAAAAAACTCTACGCATGGATTGGGAACTCCTGTCGAATTGCAAACCTTCTCGAAGATAGTACTCATGTCTTCGTTACAGATCGATGATTGAAATGTGTACAGGGAATTAATAAGCGGTGAAATCGATGTAACAGCTGGTACCGGTGGTAATGCCCTACGCCTGCAAAAGCCGCGATGCTCTCGCGTTTCGCGATCGTGTTAATAACGAAATGGTTTGTTCACGAGCATGTAACAAAGATCCTGTTACTCTCGTGCAATCGTGAAGAAGATCGTAGTGATCGAGGACGATCCGGACGTACTTACTCTCGTCAAATACAATCTGGAGCGCGAAGGCTTCAAGGTGGCCACGCTATCCTCCGGCGCCGGGGCGATACCCTTTTGCCGCCGGGAGACGCCTGATCTCATCGTGCTCGACATCATGCTCCCCGATTCCGACGGAATTGATATCTGCCGTAAGATCCGCACCACCACGGAACTCGCCGAGACGCCCGTGATCTTCCTCACCGCGCGGGCCTCGGAAACCGATCGTATCGTCGGTCTCGAGGTCGGTGCGAATGACTATGTCGTGAAACCCTTCTTCGTTCGTGAACTCGTCGCCCGCGTTCGCGCCCAGCTTCGTAGCTTGAAGCCTTCCTCTCGCGTGTTAAGCGCAGGCGAACTGCAGCTCGATCGGGAATCCTGTCGCGTTCGTGTCAACGGTACAGCGCTCGATCTTACAGCCACAGAGTTCAAACTTCTCGAACACCTGATGGCCCGCCCCGGCGTGGTCTTCTCCCGCCAACAGTTGCTGGATTCTGTATGGGGTCATCAGCGCGTGGTCACCGAACGCGCCGTCGATGTGTACATCTTGCGGCTTAGGCAGAAAATCGAACTGGTCGGCGAGAGCTGCCTCCGCTCTGTACGCGGCTTTGGGTATTCTTTTGACCCGCCGGTATCATCGGGCACAGAGGACGATCCCGCGCCGGGCGCACCCTTCGGCCCGCCGCCTACTTCTTAGTCGAGCAAACCGTCCGCGAGCAGATGAACCCGCCCCGGTCATCGGCAACGCACGCCGCATCCGTCTTTGAGAACCGGGCCGAGAATCCCTGATCCGCCTCGCAGCCCTGGTCCAACAGCAAGCCCTGTTCGCGGCATGCCGCCTCATCGGCGCAGAGGTTCAAGCGGACCACGAACGCATCGCTCAGCCCCGCGATGTCCGGCTGAAACACCGTCGTGCTCGATGCCAGCATCCGCGATGTCGTGGAGCCGGCGAGGTAGATGTTTCCACCCGCGTCCATCGCGATCTGATTGCCTGCCTCGAGGGTCGGTCCACCAAGGTAGCTCGAATAAATCAGCGACGTCTCCGAAGGCGCCGCCGGGTCGATCACTGCAATAAACGCATCGGACCCGCCGCCGAAACCAGTCTGAAGAGCCCCGCCGGCAATTGGAAAATCCCTGGAAAACGTGTACCCCGTGATAGCCGCTTTACCCGCCGCATCCAGCGCAAGCCCGTAGCCCACATCCGTGCTCCCGCCGCCCAGATACGTCGCATACTGCAGCGGATCGGCAGCCGCCGGGTCGAAAATCACGTAAATTGCATCGCTTGCGCCCGCGCGTTCCCGCCGGTGCGCCGTCTCCGTCGCCGGAAAATCGGACGAGAACGTATAGCCCGTAAAGTGGAGCCGTCCAGCCGGATCCATCACCAGCCCGTAGGCGATGTCGGTGTCGCTGCCTCCAATGTAAGTCGCATAGTCCAGCGCATCCAACCCCGCCTTCGAACGGTCGATCCGCACCAGAAATGCATCGCCGCGGCCTGCCGCCGATTCGCGGTAAGCTCCGCCGGTCGCCGGAAAGTCTTCCGACATCGTGTAGCCGGCCATCCAAATTCGGCCTTGGGCGTCCACCGCCAACCCCGTCGCCACATCCGTGCTCGATCCTCCAAGGAACGTCGCATACTGTAGCGCATCGGTCGCCGCCAACGTCTCTATTTCAACCAGGAAAGCATCGTAGCCGCCACGGTTGGATCCCTGGATCGGGCCGCCCGTCAACGGGAACCCTTCCACCTGCGTTGTATATCCGGCAACATAGGCCCTGCCACCCGGACCACCCGCCACCGCCAGCGCCACATCGCGGCCATCGCCGCCGAAATAGGTGGCGTACCACAAAGCATCCGTACCGCGATCGGTGGTGCTGAACCGCACCAGGAACGCGTCCCGGTCGCCGCCCAACCCTGTCTGATTGTTGCCCGCCAGCGGGAAATTCGTCGACGTCGTATAGCCCGCCAACAACAGAAAACCTTGCGGATCGATCGTCATCGCCGTCGGCCGGTCCTCGCCGTCGCCGCCGAAATAGGTCGCGTATTGCAGGGAAGATCCGCCCGTCAGAGTTGGATTGAACTTCGCGATGAACAGGTCCAGATTCCCGCTCTTTTCCTCCCGGAACGGAATGCCCGTCACCGGCAACTGCTGGGACGAACTGTAGCCCGACACCCAAATCGCGCCCGAGCTATCCACCACCACGTTTGTCGCCACATCCACGCTCGAACCGCCGAAGTACGTCGAGATCAGCACCGGGTCGATTACCAGTTTCTGCTCGTGATCGTAGTTGCCAACCTGAAACGCAACTTCCCGCTTCCCTACAATCCGGTAGGAAGCCTGTACTCGCGTTCCTTCACGGTCGCTGTCGTCTTGAAAGGCGAACGGCACCGGCTGGCGCAACTCTTCCCCGCCGGCGCGTACGTGCAACGCCCCTTCCTCGTCGATCCAAAGCTTGTCAGCGCCGGTGAACTGGAGCCGGATCTGCCGCGGATCCGCGCCCGGTGAGACGTAGAAATCGTATTCCACCTGCCGTCCCTGCCCTCGGTACAGCAAATCGATCCCCGGATAGACCTCCCGGTAACGTACCCCCGCGAAGTGCGGCACGTTGGATTGCCAGCCACTGCGGTCGTTCCCGTGGATATAGGTGCTCGTCGATTCGAACGGCCGAACTCCCTCCACCTCCGGATTCGGATTCCCATGCATCGGACGGATCTTCAGCGACCCCCGCTGCAGCGGAACGATCGCCTCATGATCGGTCAGGAACAGCATCCGCTGCGCCGATCGCGTGAGAAATCGCACTTCCGCGGGAAGCTGGCCTTCATTCGGTTCGAAACGCAGCGGAAGCCGCTCCAGCAGCTTCGTGCCGAGTTCCGGCGACTTTGGCGGAGCACTGAGCCCCCGGCTGCCGAACGCCGCGAAGACGAAAGGCCCGAACGCGGTCAGGCCGGCGAATACGATGGGGAGGAATCTGTTCATCACACGAGATACTTGGCGAAATGAGTCCAACTTATCAGTTATACCAGACAACGGCCCGAATGGTCGCCTCTGAATTGCGGCTGGCCCTGAATCGGACGCGGTTCGGCGCGGGCCGGTTGCGGCGATCCGCGAAGTTAACATTGCGTGGGAGAATAAGGTCCGATGGGGAAGATCTTCATTCAATCGCTGCAGCTCGAGAACCTGCTTTCGGTCGGGCCCGATCGCAGTGTAATCGATCTGGCGCCCCTGAATGTACTGATCGGCC
>JBGSME010000640.1:0-7150 GCA_041740335.1 Bryobacteraceae bacterium
GACATCCTTTTCCGGATGGCCACTCTCGGGCTTCGCTGGGAAGCCTGGGAACGGGCCGATTATCCGAGCGATGCCTCGATCGGCCGATTTGAGTCTTCGGCATTCGATCCCGAACGCTGGTTCACGTCCTACCCCAACCCCGCGTTTTTGTCGCGTCTTCCCACTGACGAATATTGGGCGGCGAAACTCGTGCTCGCGTTCACAGACGAAGAAATTCGCGCCATCGTCGAAACCGGCGAGCACTCCGATTCCAACGCCACCAACTATATCGTTCAGGTGTTGCGTGAGCGCCGCCTCCGCATCGGGCAAGCGTACCTGAACCGGGTGCTGGCTCTCGACCGTTTCCGCGTCGAATCCGGCCGCCTGGAGTTCAAGGATCTGCGGGCAGTGTATGGCTTTGCGCCCGAACGCCGTTTCGAGTATCGCTGGTCGGAATTCGATAACGATGCCGAAACGCACCGCGACATCCCTGGCGCCGCCGGACCCGAATTGCCTGCCTCTTCCGCCGAATACCTCGCCGTTCGGATTCAGGCCGCCGGCGACGCTTCAAAAGCCGTCACCGTCTTTGTGAAAGACCGCGCCACGGTCGCCGGGATTGAACGGACCTGGTAGCCATCCCGGACGCGGGCGGGCAAAAGAAAAAGGGCGGTCTCCGAAGAGAACCGCCCCGATGTTTGGGATTGCGAAAAGTGCTTACTTCTTTTTACGCCGCGCCGGGGCTTTCTTGGCCGGTGCGCGCTTGGGCGGTTCCGGCAGTCCGACGATCTTTTCCTTCTCCTGATCAAGCGTCAATAGGAACGGATCGCCGGCGAACTCCTTCGCCACTCCACCCTCGAACTCGAGTTCGGTACCCGGTTCGATCTTGGCGGGGTGAGCCGCGTCGAGAATCAGTTTGATCTCGACATCCTCGCCCAGAATCGCCACTTGAATTTCCTTCGGGCGCGCTTCCGGCGTCGCCGACACAACCTTGCCCTTCAGCTTCGGCAGCGCTGAGCCCTTCAGCGTATTGTCGAAATAGCCCTGGCCCGTCGACGCATCGCTCAGGCCCTTCTTCAGCCCAACCCAGAGGAATTTCTGAGGATCGTTCTTGCGCATTTCCTCTTCCTGTTCCTGGATCACCTGGAGTTTGCTCTTAATCGCAAAGTCGGCCGGCGGGAACGGGTCCTTCAGCGACATGGCAACCACATCGCTCAATCCGTCTGTGCCGCCGTGATACGACACATAAGTTTTTTGAAGATAGGCCTGCAACTGCTTCTTGATCTCCGGGGTCAAAGCGTCTTCGCCGGCGTAGTTGGCCGCACGGGCCAGATGATACAGCGCCGGGATCTGCTTATCCTGAATCTTCTGCTGCAGCATGGAGGTGGACAGCCAGTAGGAGATCCAACCCGAATTCGGATTCATCTTCAGAAACTCAGTAAAGGTCTCTTCGGACTTCGCGAATTCCTTCCGCTGCATCTGAATCCAGCCGACGGTTTTGACCGCCAGCGATTCGTAGGTCAGCTTTTCTTTTTTCCACTGCTCTTCGGTCACCTGCGCCGGCTTCTTGGCGGGATCGAACACCGTGGAAAGATTCTCTCGCAGACTGCGCGCCACCTTCTCACCGGTGTCGAGCCGGGCCGGGTCCTGGGTGTTCATGCTGATCACCAGGGAAGTGATGAAAAACTGCGCTGGAAAGCTCTTCGGATCGAGCGTCAGTAGTTCTTCGGAGGCCTTCCAGGCTTCGTCACCCTTGCGGAGGCCCTGGAAGTAGTTGGTCGCGATTAGCGTTTGCCGCTCGACCTTATAGTCCGATTCCGGATACTCTGTCTTCCATTGGTCCAGATATTGGGCCTTCTTGGCCGGATCTGCTTCCTTGGTGGCAGCCGTGAAGAGGTCGTACTCTTTCTGGTCTTTTACCTTCTTCTCCTGCGCCAAAGCGGCAGTCGCCGATAGACACAGTGCCGCCGTAGCGACCGAAACCGTTACTCTTCGAAAGTGCTCAAAAAACACTCCACGCCTCCTCTGGGTGGTGATCCAGACCGAAATTAGTCTCTCTGCAAAATGCACCAGGACACGATGGGTGCACTCTGCGGAGTATACCGAATCGATCTGATAGCCGCAACCTTAGTCTCACTGCCGGACGCCATGTCCAGCGCGCATACCTCTGCAAACGGCTCTTTTGTCTCAGCCCTTTGGACGCCTCACCTCTGTAAAATGTTCCAGGACTTTCTTTTTTCTCGTGTTACAATCCCTCATCCCGTCACCGATGCGCTATTTCGACCTCGCCGTGATCCTCATCTATCTCATCGGGATCACTCTGTTCGGCGCCCGCTTCCGCCACTCGCAGAAGTCGCTGAAAGACTACTTCCTCGGAGGGCGCGACACACCCTGGTGGGCAATTGCTTTCTCAATCGTTTCAGCCGAGACCAGTACTCTCACAGTCATCGGTACGCCGGCGCTTTCCTACAACGGGAACCTCGGGTTTCTTCAGGTTGTGTTCGGTTACCTTCTGGCTCGAATCGTAATCAGCGTTCTGCTACTGCCACACTATTTCCGCGGAGACCTCTTCACCGCCTATGAAGTGATGGAACGCCGCTTCGGCGCTCCCATGCGGCGGCTCACGGCCGGATGCTTCCTGATCCTCCGCGCCCTTGCTGAAGGCGTCCGTGTATTTGCGATCTCCATCGTCATTTCCATCGTTCTGGGCACCGGAGAAACCGTCTCCATCCTCCTGATCGTGTGCCTCACCCTTTTCTATACATTCGAAGGCGGCATGACCGCCGTCATTTGGACCGACGTTGTCCAGATGTTCCTCTACGTGGCCGGTGCCATCGTCAGCCTTTTTGTCATCCTCGGGAAGATCGACGGCGGCTGGCCTCATGTCCTTGCTGTCGCGACCGCTGCCGGCAAGTTTCAAGTTTTCGACTTCGAGTTCGCTCCCACCGCGGCTTTCTTCTCGAAGACCTATACTTTTTGGGCCGGAATTCTCGGCGGCTGCTTTCTCAGTACGGCCAGCCACGGAACCGAACAGTTGATGGTTCAGCGCCTGCTCGCTGCGCGCAGCGAGCGGGAAAGCCGCCGGGCTCTGCTGGCAAGTTGGGTGGTCATCTTCTTCCAGTTTTCCCTGTTCCTCATCATCGGCGTCATCCTTTGGGTCTACTACGGCGATACCGGACTCACGCCGCCCTCGCCGCCGGACCGCATCTATCCACAGTTCATCTGGACCCATTTGCCCACCGGCGTCGCCGGCCTCATCATCGCCGCCGTGCTTGCCGCGGCCATGTCGAACCTCAGCGCCGCGCTGAACTCGCTCGCATCCACATCCGTGATGGATTTCTGGAAGCCCCTTTCCAAGCGTACGCGGACCGATGGGGAGTGGCTCTCGATCGCACGCCGCGTTACGCTCGTGTGGGGCGGAATCCTCTTTGCGATCGCCGTGCTCGCTCAGGGCATCCAATCCGTGCTTGAAGCGGGCTTGGGTATCGCCTCGGTTGTCTACGGATCCCTCCTCGGCGTCTTCATGCTCGGCGTGCTCACCCGCAGCGTGGGTCCCCATGCGGCGATGGCAGGCGCCGTAGCCGGGCTCCTGGTGATGCTGTGGGTCCGTCTGGGAACCTCGGTCGCCTGGACTTGGTACGTCCTGATCGGCACCACCGTCACTTTCGGCGTTGGATTCTTTGTGTCACTTTTTTCCAAGGAGAATAGCAATGGCGGAACTACGGCGTGACCTCGGCATTTGGGGCGCGGCGGCGATCGTGGTCGGAACGGTCATCGGCAGCGGAATTTTTCTAGTCCCGAAGACCATGATTCAGAGCGTCGGCTCTGTCGAATGGGTCTTCTTTGTCTGGATCGCCGCCGGTTTGCTCTCGCTGGCTGGCGCGCTTACCTATGGCGAACTGGCGGCCGCCATGCCGGAGGCCGGCGGCGAATACGTCTATCTGCGCGAGGCTTACGGACCCTTTTTCGGCTTCGTCTACGGCTGGACCCAAATGTGGGTGGCGAAAAGCGGATCCATAGCCACCCTCGCCACCGGCTTTTTTTACTACCTCGCCAACTTCCATCCCAACCTGGAGCAGGTTTTCTTTACGATCGGAATTCCGCTCGGCCCGAATGGCGGGCCCATCGAGGTCCGGTATGGTCAAATCGCCGCCATCGGCGTCATTCTCCTGCTTGGGTTCCTCAACTATTTCGGTGTCAAAATCGGCGGCGGGGTCCAGGTTGGGGTCACGATCATCAAGGTGGCCAGCATTCTCGCCATCGTTTACATCGGTCTCTCCAGTTCCGCCGGAAACACCGGTAATTTTTCCACATCGATTCCTGCCTCCGCCGGCGTGGCCGGATTTTTCGCCGCCATGGTCGCGGCCCTTTGGGCTTATGACGGCTGGAACAACGTCACCATGGTGGCAAGCGAGGTCAAGAATCCGCAGCGCAACCTCCCGCTGGCTCTCACTCTGGGTACGGCCGGTATCATTGTGATCTACCTCGCCACCAATCTCGCTTACTTCTATATCCTCCCGGCCGCCGAGATCGCCGCCAGCGACCGCGTGGCCGCTTCCGTGATGCGCAAACTCATGGGTGAGTGGGGCGCCGGCGCGGTTTCCGTCGCTGCCATGATCTCCATGTTCGCCGCCATCAACGGATCCATTCTCTCCGGCTCGCGCGTTCCCTACGCCATGGCTCGCGACGGTCTGTTCTTCCGCCGCCTTAGCACCGTCAACGAGAAATACCGCACTCCCGCGGCCTCCATCCTTGCCCTCAGCGCTTGGTCGGCCGTCCTGGTCCTCAGCGGCCGTTACGAAGATCTCTTCAATTTCGTGATTTTCTCGAGCTGGATTCTATATGCCATGGCGGCGGCATCGGTAATCGTTTTACGGCGAAGGCGCCCCGATATGGTGCGACCATACCGTACAGTGGGGTATCCGGTCGTACCGGTACTCTTTGTTTTGGTCGCAATCGGCCTCCTCGCGAACACTCTGGTTGAGCGTCCTCGCGAGTCTTTGTTGGGTTTAGGCTTGATTTTTACCGGCGTTCCGTTCTATTTTCGTTGGAAGAAGCGCATCTGAATCTTTCCGGTGCGCTTCTTCAATGCCGCCGCTCTATGGTGAGATCTTGTTCCGAAAACGGAACAGGAACTTGAAACTCACTGATAAGATGCGGTATAAAATGATCGCAGGGTATAACGGCTGTGTACGTCTTGTTCCGTTTTCGGAACAAGCTCCCGAGGTGTCAAACTGGGATACGAGCCCAAATCTGATGGAGGCCAAATATGGACGTGGCTAAAATGTTGATGGATTTGCGTCAGGAACGCGATCAACTCGAAGAAGCGATTCTGACGTTGGAACGGTTGGCGAGAGGTCGCGGCAAACGTCGTGGACGCCCGCCCGCCTGGTTGTCGGAACTCCGTAAACGGGAAGATAAGGTTGCCGCTGGCGGAAAAGCCAAATCCGCGAAATCGGATTAACCGCCGGCCCCGGGGCAAATGCTCGCGGGACGGATCTCCTCTCTCCGTTCACTCCGCCGCCGCGAGCGCTCCGGTTTTCAATAAAGCAGATACTTCGCGCGAGTCTCGCGAAATCGCGCGGTAGACGTTCTTACGTCTCTCGCAACCGCCGCCGGGTCCTCTCCCCTACCCAGCCGTTGCATCACCTCCCGGTTCCCAATCAGCTTCCAGTTCACCTGCAGATCCACTTTTCCCGGATTCAGCTTCCGAAGCGCTCCAATCAACTCCATTCCCAACCGCGTCGAATCGAACTCCTCCCGGTCCGTGATCACGAACCGGATCCCCTCGCATTCCTGCCCCGATAACGGATCTCCGCCCGGAGTGAACCGCGTGGGATAAAAGCGCACCCCAGGGATCTCGCGCGCCGATAGATACCCCGCCAACGCAGGTCCATTTATCCAGGGCGCTCCCACCTGTTCGAACGGGGAATCGGTCCAGCGCCCCACCGAGTAGTTCTTCAAGTACTCGATCATCCCCAGCCCCGGATACAGAAGCGCCCCGTTCAAGCTCCGCATATTCGGCGACGGATTCACCCAAATCAGTCCCGTTGCGTCCAGCCAGTTGGCCCGCGTCCACCCGCGCATTTTCACCACTTCGAGCTTTGTCCCGATCTTCCCTTCCTGGTTTGCCATCGTCGCGATTTCGCCAAGCGTCATCCCGTGCCGCAGCGGAATCGCCAGACATCCCACAAAACTCTTGAATTCCTCCTCGAGCACCGGGCCTTCCACATAGATTCCCGTAATCGGATTCGGCCGGTCCAGCACCACGAACGGAACACCCGCCTTGGCCGATTCCTCCATCGCGTACACCATCGTGCACATGAAAGTATAGAATCGCGCGCCCACATCTTGGATATCGAAAACAAGAACGTCGAACTGCTTCAGTAACTCCGCCGTCGGGCGTTTGTTCCCGCCTTTGAACAGCGAATAAATCGGCAGCCTGGTCTTCGCGTCGCGGCCGTCGGCCACATCTTCGTTGTCCTCTTTCCCAGCGAATCCGTGCTCGGGGGAAAGTAAGGCGGTTACCCGCACTCCGGCCCGCAGCATTACGTCCACATTTCTCTCGCCGTCACGAGTCAAACCCGTCTGGTTGGTGATCAACCCGACCCGTTTCCCCTTCAACTGCGCGAAGGCTCGCTCCGCCAGTACGTCGAGTCCTGTCGATATTCTAAAAAAGCTCTCCTTGGGGCGCTCCGCCAGGATCGACTTCGGCAGGTCCGCCTGCACATTCGCCGCGGCGATCGTCGCAATCCGGCTTCGCAGCGATGTGATCGGCTTTCGGCGACGCGGATGCACACTGTTCGCCATCAGCACTACATAAGTCTTCGAAGCCGGGTCGATCCAAATCGAGGTGCCCGTGAACCCTGTATGGCCGAAAGAGCCGATTGGAAACAACTCTCCCCGATTCGCGGAATACCGCGATGCGATGTCGAAACCGAGGCCGCGCATGTCGCTCACGCCCCTCGGCGTTGCCGGCTCGGTGAATCGGCGGATCGTTGCCGGCCGTAGAATCGAGACCCCATCCAGCGTTCCTCCGCCCAGCATCATTCGCGCGAAACGCCCCAGGTCTCCCGCCGTCGTGAACAGCCCCGCGTGCCCCGCCACGCCGCCCATAAATCGCGTTGTGGGGTCGTGAACCACGCCCCGCAGCGGTTCGGTCATGCCCTTTTCC
>JBGSME010000641.1:0-5309 GCA_041740335.1 Bryobacteraceae bacterium
TATGGACACCTCGGGAGAGGGTGGCTGTCTGGACGCGGGCGGTGGCGCCGCCGTTGGAATCGCGGCCGTAGGAGAGCTTGCCGGCCACCACGCCATCCACTTTCACTTCGACGGTGAACGGCGTTACGCGCGGACGTTCCACTGACACACGGAGGCCGTAAGGGCCGCCGGTATACACGGTGACTTGGGCGGACACTTCAGCGGCGGGTTGCAACTTCCTCGCAGGCTTCTCGCCGGGTGGCGGAGCAGCGGTTGGGGGGACCATGTCGTGCGAGAGAAAGACACGGTTCAGAGGCTGGGTGACGATGACGCGGTCCGCCACTTTCTGGGCGGCTTCCATGTAGCGCTCGATCATCATGGGAGGAATGTAGAGCGTGGCGGCATTGGTATCGAAGCCCGCGCCGCCGGCTTCGTCGGGAGCGAACAGATCGGCGATGGGCAGATCGACGCCCAACAGATCGCGCACGGTATTGCGATACTCACGCCGGTTGAGCCGCCGGGGGCCGACGTAACCGGCGTACTCGCTGGTGGTGCATCCGGTGGTTCGGAGGCGAGTTTCGATCCAAGCGGCAACGCGGAGACGGTCCTGTTCGGAGATTTTCGCCTCGCCGGGCGGCATGGTGCGGTTGCGCAGTTGGGTAGCGACATCGCGCCAGAGGCCGCGCCGGGTCTCGACGTCGGTAGCGTCGCGGGCTTTGAGGAAATTGTGGCGGTTCCTGGGATTGGCGGGGTTGTGGCAGGCGGCGCAGTTGGCCTCGAGCACGGGGCGGATTTCCGCGTTGAACTCGGGGGAGGTGGCGGGGGCGCCGAATGCGGACGCGCAAAGCAGGCCGAGGCAACCCAAAAGCGGAAATCTCACACCTACGACTCTATAGCCGCGCGCTGAGTTTCGCAAGAGTACTCGGCATCGAGTACTCAGGACGGCGGCGCGCGATGGACAGGCTATTCGGCCAGTTTGTTAGGATCCGGCTCAGGCAGGTAGAAACTGCATATGAAGCCCAACAGGTAGACGAAACCACCAACGAGGGCGGAGGCGAAGGCGAGTTTAGCGGCGGGTCCCGCGCCGGGCATGTGGTTGCTCATTTGGGCCGAGACGGCGGCGAAGGAAGTTCCGATCATGCGGCCTCCGATGTTGGCGGCGAAGCTTTCTCCGGTGCCGCGCAGGTGGGTGGGATACATCAAAGGCAGATAGTTACCCCAGAAGCTGAACTGGGCGACGGTGCAGAGGCCGACGAAGAAGATGCCCCATTTCAGCAAGCCGAGGTTCGACGTGGCGGGGAACAGAAAGACGAGGGGAATAAGGATGAGTCCGGGGACTTGAAATATGCGCAGAAGTTTTCTGCGGGAGAGGATGCGGACGGCGAGAAAGGCGAGCAGCGCGCGGCCGACGAGTCCGCCGATTTCCTGGTAGAACTGGACGTTGCTGACGGTCTTTTCGATGAGGGGGCGGGCCATGCCGGCCAGTTCGGGCAACCCGGGGACGATGCGCGGCAACTGTTGGATGGCGCCGAAAGCCGCGCCGTAGGAACAGGCGAACATGATGGCGGTGACGATGGTGGTCCTGCGGTACTCGGGGGCGAAGAGGGCGGCGAAGGAGGGGCGTTGGAGGGTGCCGGCATCTTTCTTTTGCTGCCAGGCGGGGGATTCGGGCAGGAAGGGTCGGATGACCATCAATGGGATGGCGGGGATGAGTCCGGAGATGAGAGTGTAGCGCCAGGGTTCATGGACGCCGTTGATGGCGGGGAGGGAATTGGCGTATTGAACGGAGAAGTAATACGCGCCGGTGACGAGCAAGCCGCCGATGGAGGAGAAGGCCTGAGTCCACCCGAGGACGGATTCGCGCTGGTCGCGATCGGGGAACAGTTCGGCGAGCCAGGCGACGGCGGCGACGAACTCGACGCAGACACCGACGAAGGTGGTGACGCGGAAGAACAGGAGCATTTGGGGCGAGGTGGAATACCCGGCGCAGACGGCGGAGACGGCGTAAAGGAGAATCGAGTAGACCAGGACGCGGCGGCGTCCAAACAGGTCAGTGAGATAGCCTCCGATCAATCCGAAGAATCCTCCGGCGACGGCGGGGACATAGAAGAGGAGGGAAACCCAGTTATTGAATTCGGGGGTGCCGGGTTTGATCTGCGCCATTTCCATGAGGGCTGGGCGGACGATCAGGGGCAGCACGAGGATTTCGTAGATGTCGAAGGCAAAGCCGATGGCCGCGACGATACAGATGAGCCATTGGGTGGTCGTCAGCTTCAGTCGAGAAGGGGACATAGATTCAGAGTGTATCGCACGCCCAAAACCGCGGGATGCAGGCAGGCGGCGCGGGCGGAGAAATGGATCCTTGCAGCCGGCGGAACGCGCATGTAGACTTGAGCGCATGCGCTTCTTACTTGCTTTGGGTCTTGCTACCTCTGTGCTTGCTCAGGTGGATACCGGCAACATCAGCGGCACTGTCCGTGACGCGGCCGGGGCGGCGGTGCCCGCCGCAAAGGTGACGCTGCGGAACACACGAACGGGCATCACGAGTGAGGTGGCATCGAACACGGAAGGGATCTTCGTTTCGCCGCCGCTGCGGCCCGGCGAATACGTGGTGGAGGTGGAGGCAACAGGATTCGAACGCGCGGCGCAGAGCCTGGAGTTGACAGTGAGCCAGCGCGTGAGCGTGAGCTTCGAGCTGAAGGTAGGATCGGTCTCGACCTCGATTGACGTGCAAGCGGCGCCGGCGCTGCTGCAAACGGAATCGGCGACGCTTTCCAATCTGCGCAGCGAACGCCAGATCAAGGACCTCCCGTTGAACGGCCGCAACTTCGCCAACCTGATCGGACTGGCCGCGGGGGCGATGCCGGCGCAAACACAGACGCTGGGCTCGCCGATCACGATGAAGCGCGGGGTGACTGGATTCGCGCTGAACGGGCAGCGATTTCAGGACAATAATTTTCTTCTTGACGGCATCAACAACAACGAAAACCACAACGGGCTGGGGATCCTGATATTTCCGCCGATCGAGGCGGTGGAGGAGTTCCGCCTGGAGAGTTCGGTGGCGAACGCACAGTTCGGACGGGGAGGCGGCGGCACGGTGAATCTGACATTCAAGTCCGGCGGGCGAGACTATCACGGAGGGATGTTTTACTTTCTGCGAAACTCGGCGTTGGACGCGCGCAACTTCTTCGACTCGACGGCGCCGGTGAAGCCGCCATTCAAGTTGAATCAGTTCGGCGGTTTCTTTGGAGGGCGGGTGAATCCGGGGGCGAAGGATCCGAGAACGTTTTTCTTCGTGGACTACCAGGGAGGGCGGGTGCGGCAGGCACAGACCTACATCACCAGCGTCCCGATTGCGGAATACCGCAACGGAGATTTTTCGCGCGCACCGCAGCGCGTCTACGATCCATTGACGCAGCGGCAACTCGCCGATGGCCGCTTCCAGCGGGATCAGTTTCCCGGGAACATGGTTCCCGGAGGGAGGATCGACCCGACGGGACAAAAGATCCTGAACCTGTATCCGGCGCCAAACCTGGGCACGGGGATCGCCAACAACTTCATCTACAATCCGGTGCGCATTCAGAACGACAACGCGATCGACGCGAAGCTGGATCATCAGTTTTCGGCGCGCGATCTCGGCTGGTTCCGGCTGAGTTGGGGCAACAATGATTTGACGGAGCCGAGTTTCCTGCCGGCGCCGGCGATCGGCAACGGGCCGGGAGTTCCGGGACTGAACACGCAGCCGGTGCTGCAGGCGGTGATCTCGGAGACGCACACGTTCTCGGCGACGGCCTTCAACGAATCCCGTTTTGGTTTCACGCGGCTCAATCTCGAGTCGTTCAACGCCAACTTCGGGCGGAACGTTTCCGAGGAAATCGGAGTGCGCGGCGCGAACGTGGCCGGCGACCCGCTTACTTCCGGCCTCACGATCTTTTCGATCGGGGGGCTGCAGGCGCTCGGCGATAACGGTTTCTCGCCGGCGGTGATTGTGAGCGAGAACCTGCAGTGGAACGACAATCTGACGCTGGTGCGGGGCAAACACACATTCAAGTTCGGCGGCGAGGTGCAGCGCCGCCGCTACAATGCGTTCCAGTCGAACGTACTGCGGGGGACGATGGCGTTCGGAACCAACTATACGTCGAACCCGGCGGCGTCGGCTGGCACGGGGCTGGGCGCGGCCGAAGCCATTCTTGGAAAGCCGGCGAGCGGATCGATTCGTTTCCTCACGGGGACTCGCGGATTCCGGCGCACGGAGGTTTCGCTATACGCGCAGGACGACTACAAGGTAACCGATCGCCTTACGCTGAACTTCGGCGTGCGCTGGGAGGATTTTCTCGGATGGCCCTGGACCGAGGTGAACAACCGCATGTACGCGTTCGTTCCGGAGACGCAGGATGTGGCTCGCGTGGGTAGCAACGGCGTATCGGCGACAGGGATCGGCGGCGACCACAATAACTTCGGACCGCGCTTCGGGTGGGCGTACCGGCTGGGCGACAAGACCGTGGTTCGATCCGGGTACGGAATCTACTATTCGGCGCCAACGCTGGATATCACGCGGAACCTCGCGGCGAATCCACCGGAGTTCATCGTATTCGAGTTCCTGAACAACCAGTTCAACTTCCCCGGCGCGCGGGCCGCCTCGGCGGGCTTCGACCGTCCGGCATCCGGCAATCTGGACGGCGCGACACTCAACGCCGTGCAGCCCGGGCTGCGGACCCCGTATACCCAGCAATGGAATTTCTCAGTACAGCGGCAGCTTCCGGCAGCGTGGAACCTTACGGTGGCCTACGTGGGGACGAAGGGGACCAAGCTGAACGCGCAGCCGGACATCAATCGGCCGGTGCCGGGGACCACGCCGATTGTACAGAGACGCCCGTATCCACGATTCACGTCGATTCAGGAAGTGCAGCACCGGCAGAGCTCGATCTATCACGGGCTGCAGGTGACCGGGGAGCGCCGGCTGACGCGCGACATGAACCTGCTGGCGACATACGCGTACTCGCACGCCATCGATGAGGCATCGGGCCCGTTCAACATCCCGATGGACATTCGCAATTTTCGACGGGACCGCGGCAACGCGGACTTCGATGTCCGGCAGCGGCTGACGTTGAGTTGGAACTGGATGCTGCCGGTGAAGGTGGATGGTCCGATCAATCACGCGGTGGGCGGCTGGCAGATCAACGGGATTCTGAGTCTTTACGATGGACTGCCTTTTTCCGTTGCGTCTGCGACCAACTCGCTGAATATCGGGTCCGGGACGAGGGCAGACCGGCTGAGGGACGGGAGCCTGCCGAGCGGCGAGCGAACGATCGACCGGTGGTTCGACACGA
>JBGSME010000642.1:0-3039 GCA_041740335.1 Bryobacteraceae bacterium
CGCGGCGGGCGGATGAAGATTGAGACGGATCGTGTCGACATTGTGGCTGGCGTGCGCCATTCGCAGACCATTGGGGCTCCGATCGCCATGTTGATCGAGAACAAAGACTGGAAGAACTGGACCGGCATTCTTCCCGTGGAAGACTACGAGGGCAGCGGGGAGCACAAGAAAAGCCTCACGCGGCCGCGTCCGGGGCATGCCGATCTGGCCGGGTGCATCAAGTACAACTATCACGATGCGCGGTACATCCTGGAGCGGGCGAGCGCGCGGGAAACCACGGCGCGGGTGGCGATCGGTGCAATTGCCAAGGCGCTGCTCAGTGAGTTCGGGATTGAGGTGTTAAGCCACGTGATCGCGGTGGGCCCGGAGTGGTTGGGGCGCGCGGCGGAGTGGGAAGAACTGATCGCCCTCAGCAAGCGCGACGACGTGCTGCTCGGGTGCGTGGACGCGGAATCGGAACAGCGGATGAAGGCCGTTGTCGACGAAGCTTATCGGACCGGCGATACTGTGGGAGGCGTATTTGAAGTTGTAGCGCGAGGGCTTCCGGTGGGCCTGGGATCGCACATCGCGTGGGACACGCGGCTGGACGGCCGGCTGGCGCAGGCGATCGTGTCGATGCAGGCTGTGAAGGGCGTGGAGATCGGTTTTGCGGCGGAAGGAGCGGCGAGCTTCGGATCGAAAGTGCAGGATACGATTCATTACGACAAGAGCGGCCGTCAATTCACTCGCGGCGCGAATCGCGCCGGCGGGTTGGAAGGCGGGATGACGAATGGGCAGGATCTGTTGGTACGGGGGATGTTGAAGCCCATTTCTACGCTGCGCAGGCCCCTTGAGTCAGTGGATCTCGAAACGCGGGAGTCGGCGGCGGCGGCGTATGAGCGCAGCGATGTTTGTGTTGTGCCGGCGGCGGGTGTGATTGGAGAGGCCATGGTGGCGACGGTGTTGGCGCAGGCATTCCTGGAGAAGTTCGGTGGGGATTCGTTGACAGAAACGCGCCGGAACTACGAAGGCTATCTGGCGCAGGTTCGGGCGTTCTGACAGAGGAAGTACTGGAACGATGATTCGACATGTCGTCAAATACGGGCACCCGGTTCTAGAGACTCCGTGTGCGCGGGTGGATCGCTTCGACACCGCGGAGATCCACGAGTTGGTGGCGGACATGTTCGAGACGATGTATGCGAACAAGGGGGTGGGTTTGGCGGCGCCGCAGGTGGGCGTCAGCCAGCGCGTCACGGTGATCGACTGTTCGGTAGGCGAGGACGAAGGCCAAAAGCTGGTGCTGGTGAATCCGGAGATTATTGCACTCGAAGGAACCCAGATCGGCGAAGAAGGGTGCCTGAGCATCCCGGGCTTTCGAGAGGATGTACGGCGGGCTATGGTGGCGAAGGTAAGGGCCTTTACGGCGAGGGGCGAGGAGTTTGAGATCACCGGAGACGAACTGCTGGCGCGGGCGCTGCAGCATGAGATCGATCATTTGAACGGGGTGTTGTTCATCAAGCACTTGAGCATGCTGAAGCGGGATCTGATCAAACGGCGGATCCGCAAGCTGGTGAAGACGGGCGAGTGGGATTGAAACTCGTCTATTTGGGGACGCCGGAGTTTGCCGTGCCACCGCTTGAGGCGTTGCTTGAGGCGGGACATGAAGTCGCCGCGGTATATACGCAACCCGATAGACCCAAGGGACGGGGCGGGGAATTGGCTGCGCCTCCGGTGAAGGAATGCGCACTTCGGCATGGCTTGACGGTCTATCAACCGGAGCGGGTGCGGCGTCCGGACGTGGTGGAGCAACTGCGCGCGATCAATCCCGATGCGATGGCGATTGTTGGATATGGGCAGATTATTCCGCAGTCGATCATCGACATACCGAAGTGGGGAATCATCAACGTTCATGCGTCACTACTGCCGCTCTATCGCGGCGCGGCGCCGATCCAATGGGCGATTGCGAATGGCGAGACGCGGACCGGCGTAACCACCATGCAGATCGACGCCGGTCTCGACACCGGCGATGTTCTGTTGCGGTGGGAAACAGAGATTGGCGCGGAAGAAACTGCGCCTTCTCTCGGTGCTCGATTGTCGGTGGCGGGCGCGGAACTGCTGGTAAGGACCTTTGACGGTCTTGCTCGGGGGGCGATTGTTGCCTCACCCCAGGACGATGCGCTGGCGACGCTGGCGCCGATCCTGAAGAAGGAAGACGGGCGGGTGGACTGGGCCTGGCCGGCGGCGAAGATCATCGCGCGATGCCGGGGCTTTCAGCCTTGGCCGGGAGCCTACGTAGAGTTTCGCGGGCAGACCTTGCAGATCCTCAACAGCGCCGCGGCGGAGGGCGAAGGAGTGCCGGGATCGATCCTGCCGGATCGCAAGCGATTGCTGGTTGCTTGCGGCGACGGTGCTATCGAACTGAGAGAAGTGCAGTTGCAAGGAAGAAAAAGAATTAACGGTCAGGACTTTCGAAACGGGCAGCGATTGTTGGACAATGATCGTTTAGCATGACGCTCCCGCTCGGTTTTCGCTACGCGGCCACCTACGCCCGAATTCGTAAAGTCAAAAAGGATGATCTGGCGCTGATCGTGTGTGAGCAGCCGGCGTCGACGGCCGCGGTTTTCACGCAGAACCGGATCAAAGCCGCGCCGGTGCTGTTGGCGCAGGCGCACCTCAAAGCCTCGCGCGGTAAGACACGGGCAATCTTGATTAACGCGGGCAACGCCAATTGCGCCACGCGAACCGGGGCCGGGGTGGCGCTGGCCTCGTGCGAGGCGGTGGCACAGTCGCTGTCGGTTCCGATCGAGAGCGTCCTTCCGGTGTCAACGGGCGTGATCGGCGTAGAGTTGAATCCGGCTCTGATCACCAAAGCCGTACCAGCGCTGTGCAATGCGCTTTCGCCAGAGAAGTTCCACGACGTCGCTGAGGCGATCATGACGACCGATCTTGTTCCCAAGGTGTCCTACGCCGAGGTATCGATCGCCGGCGGCACGATCCGCATTGCCGGGATGACGAAGGGCTCGGGCATGATCCAGCCGAACATGGCGACCATGCTGTCGA
>JBGSME010000643.1:0-4037 GCA_041740335.1 Bryobacteraceae bacterium
GGTGCCGAGGGTGGCGGCGTTTGAGCTGGCGACGGCAATGGCGCTGAGAGAAATGTCGGAGGCGACGGTATCGGCTCCGGTTTCGAGGTTCCAGGTGACGGCGATTGCGCCAGAGCCGGAGCCGATGTCGAGGGTGCGTCCGCGAGGGGCAGCCTGAGTTCGAGCGAGCGCGGCTTCGATGACGTGTTCGGTTTCGGGGCGGGGAATCAGGACGTCGGGTGAGACACGAAACGAGCGGCCGTAGAACTCCTGAGTTTTGGTGATGTACTGGGTGGGGCGGCCTTGGAGGCGTTGGTGGAGATACCGCCCGTAATGGATCCAGGCGTTTTCCGAGAGAGGCTGATCGTTGTGAGCGTAGAGGTAGGGGCGCTGCTGGCCCAAAGCATGGCAAAGGAGGACTTCGGCGGTAAGCCGTGGCGCGGCGATCGCGCCATCTTCAAGAAGTTTCTTGCCCTGCTGGAGAGCTTGTTGCACGGTTAGCATCGACGAGAGCCGCCACTACCAAGATCGATAGTAGCAACAGCGGGACGGCTGTGCTGTAGGGGAATCCGGAGAAGAGGAGGAATGTAGTGGGAGGCAAGGCGACGATCATCACGATGCCGCGCAGCCACTTTGACGCGGGCCCGATGGCGAACAGGAAGAGGGTGAGCAGGAGGAGCAGAAGGTCCTGGGAGTAGGCGTGGTGGCAGATGAGGAGGCCGGCGGGGATGGCGAGTCCGAAGGCGATGGAGAAATCGCGGATGCGGTAGGCGAGCCAGGTATAGAGGGCAGCGACGGGGAGGCTGAGGGCGAATTCGAGAGGGCGGTTGTCGCCGCCGCTGAGGATCCAGGCGAGGTTGCGAAGGGTCTCCATGTGGTCCGGCCCGGGATGGAGTTCGGGATTGGTGACGACGGCGAGGAAGCGGCGAGGCCAATCCCAGCCGTCGGCGACGACGCTGAGAATGAGGAGTGCGGCAGCGCCGGCGAGACCGCCGCGGAGGAAAGCCCAGCGTTTATGGAAGACGACGGCGATGGGCACCAGGAGGAGAATGTGGAACTTGATGGAGGCGAGGCTCATGAGGAGGCCGGCTTCGAAGTCGCGGCCTTTGGACAGGAGGATCATGGCGATGCCGCAGATAGCGGTGACGAGCCCGGCGTCCTGACCGTTGGTGAAGTTGACCAGGAGGGGAACGGAGAGGCTGGCAAAGACGATGGTTTCCGGGTAGCGCTGCTGGTAGAGGATCAGGAAGACGGCGAAGATGACGAGGTTGGAAGCGAGCCAGACGGCGTAAGCGGTAAGGTAGGGGAGTTTGGCGAGGGGGCTGAGCAGGAGCGCGTAGTAGGGGAGGCGTGTGTAGTAGATGGAAGGGTACCAGTTGCCGTCGGAGGTTACTTGGCGGTGGATGCGCTTGGAGGCTTCGATATCGTAGAGGTGAGGGGTGCGGACGAGGGTGGCGCCGGCGTAGAGCTGAAGGAAGTCATTCTCGCCGTTGAGGGTGCGTTTGAGGTTAGGGAGAGCCCAAATGGTGAACAGGATGAGCCCGATGAGGATCACCACGGCGTTGGCGGCCCAGTTGGTGGGTCGCGGCGCAGGAGCGGTCATGCGTGATCGTTGCCGCCGTCCTGCCCCCTGAGTTTTTCGGCCTGGTAATGGGTGGTGAGCGCGTCAATGAGGGGATTGATGCGGCCTTCCATCACGAGGTCCAACTGATGCAACGTCAGGCCAATGCGGTGATCGGTAACACGATTCTGGGGAAAGTTATAGGTACGAATTTTTTCGCTGCGGTCGCCGGAGCCGACCATGGTTTTGCGTTCGGCGCCGATGGCGGCCTGCTGCTTGGCGAGTTCGATTTCGTAGAGACGGGCGCGGAGGACGCGTTCGGCTTTGGCGCGATTTTTGATCTGCGATTTTTCGTCCTGGCAGGAGACGATCAAGCCGGTGGGAAGGTGTGTTAAACGGACGGCGGAATAGGTGGTGTTGACGGACTGGCCGCCGGGTCCGGAAGAGCAGAAGGTATCGACGCGGACATCCTTGGCCTCGAGCTTGATCTCGACATCGTCTACTTCCGGCATGACGGCCACGCGGACGGCGGAGGTGTGAATGCGCCCCTGGGTTTCGGTTTGGGGAACGCGCTGGACGCGATGGACGCCGCCTTCGTACTTAAGCTTGCTGTAGGCGCGATCGCCGGTGACGATGGCGGTGACTTCCTTGAGACCGCCGACGGCTGACTCGCCGGTATTGGTGATTTCGACTTTGTAGCCGGAGGTTTCGGCCCAGCGTGTGTACATGCGGAAGATCTCCGCGGCGAAGAGGGTTGCTTCGTCGCCGCCGGTGCCGGCGAAGACTTCGAGGACGACGTTACGGTCGTCGTTGGGGTCCTTGGGCAGCAGGAGGATTTTCAACTGCTCTTCGAGTTTGATGAGCTCGGGTTCGAGCCGGGCGACGTCTTCCTCGGCCATGGTGCGCAACTCGGGGTCAGCCTCTTCGAGCATGGGGCGTGCGCCTTCGAGATCGGCGTTGACTTTTTTCCACTCGCGATAGCGGGTGACAATGTCGCCGAGGTCGTTATGTTGTTTGGCGGTTTTGCGGTAAAGGTCCGGGTCACTGATGACGGCGGAATCGGCCATCGTTTCGCTAAGCGCCTCAAAGCGCTTCTCAATCTCGTCGAGCTTGTCGCGGTATTGCATGGAGGGTGGGGGGAGCGGAGGGATCAGGCGATGACGAGGGTGCCGCCCTGGCTTTTCTCGAGTTCCATTGCGCCGTTGAGGGCGCGTATGGCGATCTCGGTTTGATCATCGGTGGGCGTTTTGGTGGTGATGCGCTGCAGCCAGAGTCCGGGCGCGGTAAGGAGAGCGAGTAGGGTGCCTTGGCGGCGGGCGGCGAAGCGGATGACTTCGTAGCTGAGTCCGGCGATGAGGGGAAGCAGGGCGATACGGCTGGCGAATTTGCCGGCGAAGGTATCGAACGGGAGGAAGGTGTAGACGATCATGGAGATGATCATCACCGTGATCAGGAAGCTGGTTCCGCAGCGGGGATGGAAGGTGACGAACGACTGAGCGTTGGCGACGTTGACGGGTTTGCCGGATTCGAAATTGAAGACGACGCGGTGCTCAGCGCCGTGATATTGGAAGACGCGGCGGATATCTTCCATGCGGGACATGAGGTAAAGGAAGGTGAGGAAGATGGCGATGCGGATGACGCCGTCGATGAAATTAAACGGGATGCGTCCTTCAAGGGTGGGCGAGCCGGCGGTGATTTTGGTGGCGAGCCAGAGGGGTACGAGCTTGTAGGCAAAGATGAAGAAGGCGAGGGAGAAGATCAACTGGCCGGCCATGATCCAGTTGCTGATGGGCCCATCTTTTTTTTGTGCGTTTTCCGGTTTTTGAGCGTTTTCCGGTTTTTGTGCGTTTTCTTTTTGTGCGTTTTCGGGCTCCCGTCCGGTGGTGAGCAAGGCGGGCGCCATGGCGGACATGGCGATGGTGGAGGCGGGCGGGATGGCTTCGGCGGCGATGTTGGCGGAGAATTGCAGGGCGGTGAACCCTAGCTTCATGGCTTGGCCAAGAGTTCCGAGTCCGCGGAGGACGGGATATTTGAAGATGGGGTATTTTTCAGAGACTTTGGCGAGTGGTTTGGACTCGGTGACGACGGTGCCGTCGGGTTTACGGACGGCGATGCAATAGCTGTGAGGAGAGCGCATCATGACGCCTTCCATCACGGCTTGGCCACCGATCAGGGTCTCTTCACCGCTTTCGAGGACGGGCAGCATTTGGACCCTGCCGAGCATGCGTAGGTGTTCTCTGAGGGACACGGATTTTGTTGGGGCTCCTGCTCCTTCAGTATATCAGTGCGGGTTGGGGATACCGGGGGGCGGTCTTTCGCGGGGCGGGTTTGTGGGCTCTCTTCGGGTTCGGGGCGCGGAAATATGGAGGACAGTCCGACCGCGGGGCGGTCCTTTTTATTTGGCTGTTTTTGGCATTGGTGGCCGCCGCGGACTGTCCCCATATTTCCTTCGGGCGTTTATTTGAGGGCGCTGCGGCGGTTTTGTTCGTTCCGCACC
>JBGSME010000644.1:0-6954 GCA_041740335.1 Bryobacteraceae bacterium
GTCGCGACGCCGCGGGAACAGGCGGAGCCGGCTGAGCCGCCGTCTCCAGCGCCGATTCGAAAGACCCTCCGTCTGTCGAAGTCCCGCTATTCTGCTGATTTTCAAGTCCCCGGCGCATCACCAACCCAAGCGGCTCGGCGACATAAGGAGAGTGGACAGTTGTTACCAATGAAACCTCCTCCCCCTTCTCAGCACCCCAACAACCATTCGCTAAACTGGTTTCGCATCATGGATCACCGTTTCGGCCTTCTCGATCTTCTTGCCCGCTATTCCGCCCACGACGATCGCGAGGCCGAAATGCTCACCCGCATGATTCAATTCGTGGACGGTACCCCGAGCGCCCTCGATTGGCGGAATCCCGAGGGCCACGTCACCGGCTCGGCGTGGGTTCTCGATCCTGCCCGGTCCAGCGTGCTGCTCACCTTCCACCGCAAACTCGAACGCTGGTTTCAACTCGGCGGCCATGTCGAGGATGGCGAGTCGGTCCCGCAGGCCGCCCTCCGCGAGGCCCACGAAGAATCTGGACTCTCCGGCCTCGTCTCCACCAACCTCATCTTCGATGTCGACATTCATCCAATTCCCGCCTCGGCCAAACGCGCCGCCCATCTTCATTACGACGTTCGATTTCTTTGCCACGGCCCGGCCCTCGATCCAACCCCCACTGCCGAGTCTCGAGACGTCGCCTGGGTCCGGCTGGAGTCCGTCGCCGGCCTGAACCCCGATCCCTCAATGGTACGCATGGTCGCCAAGTCCCACACGATCGGGTAAGGCGCACCACTGCTAAAACCGTACTTCCCAGCGTATTGAAAAATCCGTGTCAACCGCTCCTACAACTGATGTTGACTTTGCAGCCGCTCCACCGGCCGCCGCTCGAAGAACTCCTGATTAATCGCCGCGTCCAGCTTGTTCAGCCGCCCCTGCAACGCGTCCAGAAACTCGTGCATCCCGCCGCCCAGAACATCGCGCGCCGAAGTGTACTCCAACTCGGATCGTAATTGCCCCGTCAGCCTCTCCGCCGGATTCCGGAACCCGTCCGGCGGCGTCCCCGAAATCGCGTGCAGCGATACATCGGCGTCGATCAGACAATACAGCACCGAACGCGGAAAGTGCCGGTCCAACAGTAGAAAATCCGCCACCGACACAGGATGAATACGCCCATGCCGCTTCCGGTACATGATGAACGCCGCCGCCGACTTTAGCACCGCCGACCACTGCGCGTCATCGAACGTCGTCCCCACATCATCCAATTTGGGAAGCAGGATGAAATACTTCACATCCATCAAACGCGTCGTCTTGTCCGCCCGCTCCAGCAACCGCCCCACGCGCCCAAAGTGCCACGCCTCGTCGCGAGTCATGGTCGAATCCATAATGCCACGGAATAAATGCGACCCGCGCTTCACCTCGCGCAGAAAGTCCAGTGGCGACTCCGACATCGTCGGATTCAGATCCCGCTCCGCCACCGACAGATACATCAGGTTCACCTGCTCCCACATCTCCGCCGAGATCGTGTCCCGCACCGTCCGCGCGTTCTCGCGGGCAAACTTCAGGCACGATACGATCGAGTTCGGGTTCTTCGGATCGAGCGCCAGAAATCGCAGCACCGCTTCCCGCGTCGCCTTCCCATACCTCTTCTCGAACTCCACCTGATCGCCGCTCGCATCCACCAGCGGCTTCCATTGCTCCGCCGCCGAACCCGGCGCGTCCAGTACCAGCCGGAAATTCACGTCAATGAACCGCGCCACGTTCTCCGCACGCTCAATGTAGCGGCTCAACCAATAAACCGAATCGGCAACACGGCTCAACAGCGGGCGCGGATTCATGCCGTCACCCCGTCCGCCAGCACCCACGTGTCTTTACTACCCCCACCCTGGCTCGAATTCACCACCAACGATCCCTTGCGAAGCGCCACGCGCGTTAACCCGCCCGGCAGCACGAACACATCCCGCCCATTCAGGATGTACGGGCGAAGATCCACATGCCGCCCCTCCGCGTGATCGTCGATCAGCGTCGGCACTCGCGACAGTCCCAGCGTCGGCTGCGCAATGTAATTTCGCGGATTGTCCTTGATCTTCCCCGCGAACTCCTCCCGCTCCGCCTCGGACGCATGAGGACCCACCAACATCCCGTATCCGCCCGCCTCGTTGGCCGCCTTCACCACCAGCTTGTCGAGGTTCCCCAATACATGCTGCCGGTCCGCGTCCCGCCAGCATAAGTAAGTCGGCACGTTCGGAATTATCGCGTCCTCGTCCAGATAGTAGCGGATCATGTCCGGCACATACGCGTAAATTACCTTATCGTCGGCCACCCCGTTGCCCGGCGCATTCGCCAACGCCACCCGGCCGTTCCGGTACACTTCCATGATCCCCGGCACACCCAGCATCGAATCCGGCCGGAATGCCTCGGGATCGAGAAAATCGTCATCGATCCGCCGGTAGATCACATCCACCCGCTCAAAACCGCGCGTCGTCCGCATCAGCACATAGCCCCCGCTCACCGCCAGATCGGAACCCTCCACCAACGGGATGCCCATCTGTTGAGCCAGAAAGCTATGTTCAAAGTAAGCCGAGTTATAAATACCAGGAGTAAGCAGCACCACCCTGGGCGAACTTTCACCCGGCGGCGCCAGTGACTCCAACATCTCCAGCAGCTTGCCCGGATAGTCGTCCACCGGCCGGATCGACATTCCCGCAAAGACACCCGGAAACGTGTTCTTCATGATGTGCCGGTTCTCAAGCACGTACGACACTCCCGATGGCACCCGGAGATTATCCTCCAGCACGTAAATCTGTCCGTCCCGGTCTCGCACCAGATCCGTCCCCGTGATGTGGCACCAGATACCGTGCGGCGGATTGATACCCATGCACTGCGGCCGCAACGATTTCGCGCTCTCGATCACGTCGCGCGGGATCGCATTGTCACGCAATATCTTCTGGTCGTGGTAAATGTCGTCGATGAACAGATTCAACGCGCGGATCCGCTGCTTCAGCCCGCGCTCCAGTTGGATCCATTCCGCTCCGGTAACAATCCGTGGTATCAGATCGAACGGAAAAATCCGGTCCCGCCCGCCGCCCTCGCCGTACACGTTAAACGTGATGCCCATCTCTAGCAGCATTCGCTCGGCTACCTGCTGGCGTGCCCGCAGCTCTCCGTTCGAAAGGGATTCGATCGTCTCCACCAGCACCCGCGCTGAAGCTCGCGCCGAGCCATCCGCCTCAAACATCTCGTCATAGAAGGATTCGGTATCGTAGTTCTGAAAGGTCATGCAGGTATTTCTCGTTGGAGCACGCAGCACAAACGAACATGGCCGCAAGTGACCGGACATGGGTCAGATGGCAACGCCGTAACAACAGTGACGGCGAATGGATCAGTGACAAAAAGGATATCACGCGGCTTTGGCCGGAGTCACCCGTACTTCCACTTCGATCCGCTGCTCGCCCCCGCCCAAAGTCACGCCTTTCACCGGCGTCACATCGCCATAATCCCGGCCCCACGCCAGCGTCACGTGACCCTGTCCGGGAGCCACATTGTTCGTCGGATCCAGATCCACCCACCCGGCTTCTGGCACAAAAATCGATACCCACGCGTGTGACGCTTCCGCCCCCACCCCGCTGCGCAGATAGCCGCTCACATATCGCGCCGCCAGCCCCACAGACCGCAGCATCGCCACCATCAGATGCGCGAAGTCCTGGCACACCCCACGGCGCTTCTTGAACACCTCTACCGGCGTTGTATCGATCGTCGTCGAGGCCGGCTTGTACCGGAAGTCGCCATGGATCCGCGTGTTCAGCTCCAGCGCCGCTTCGAGTATCGCCCGCCCCGGCCGCAGCGATTCCCGCGCATACAACTCAATGTCGAGTGACCCGCCGGCAAACGGGGATTCCCCCGTATACTCCACCGCCTCGAACAACGCGCCGGTCCGTGCCACCAGAATCGCATCCCGCACGTCCTCCCACCGCGCCGTCGATCGCGGCAGAGGAAGTTCATGCGCCTCCGCCTCCACCAGGCTTTCCGCATGCACCTCGAGCGACAAATGCGGATCGAACAGCGCGAACCGATGTACCGTGTTCCCAAAGTAGTCTTCCCGCTCGTCGATGCGCTCCGGATTCGGGCTCACCGTGACCGAACGGCGCCACACCTTCTGGTGCGGCGTGACACGCGGAGCCAGGCGCAACTCACTGTGACACGTGGATACCGGACTCTGATACGTATACCGCGTAACGTGGCTTACTTGATAAAGCAATCTGGTTACTTCCCTGCCCCGGCTATCGCCCGAGCCTCCCCGACAGCGCCGCGTGGCTAAGGTACTTCTGCGCCAGCGTCTCCGCAAGCAGCGCCAGTCCCTCCTCCATGCTGGTCAGCAGCGTGCTCAACTCTTCCCGCGCCTCGTCGGTATCTTCCGCCAGCCGCTCGGCCGACGCCATTCGTACCGACGTCAACAACGCCCAAATCGTCCGCGAATCCACCGGATACCTCTCCGACGCCGGTCGCTCCGGCAGCCGCTTCCAATGGCCCGCCAGCGTCTCCAATTGGAAGGCGATCGACCGCGGATTGGCCGCGTCGTTCAGCAGCAGATCCAACACCAGATCGGCTTGCATCGCCGTGTAATACCGCGCCCGATAGGTCATCGTGCTGTCGGCCACCTGCAATAGCGTTTCCAGAAACGGCCCCGCCGGCCCTTCGGCGATCCCGTGCCGCAGCAACCCCGCTATCTGCGTCGCCCGTTCGATCCGCCGCCCGATGTCAAGAAAACGCCAGCCATGCCCGCGCGTCATGTTTTCCATCACCATCCCATTGAACGCCGACAGCGTTTGCACCGCCCGGTCGAGTTCCGGCAACTCAGCCAGCAACCGTCCCGCGGAGGGCTTGCGCGACCGCTTGAACTCGCTTTCCAGCCGGCTCAGCAGGCGGCTCGTGTCTGTCGACAGCCGCTCCCGAAGCTGCCACGCCAGCCGGCCCACCTGTTTTGACGTCCAAAGCAATCCGCCGGGACGATTGCCCTCAAACAACATCACCGCCAGCGACTTCTCCAGCCACCGCCGCTGCTCCAGCGGATGCGTGTCCGACAACTCCTTCGGCAAGTGCCCGTACGCCGCCATCAGTTGCACCGCCGCCTCCACGTCGATTGCCCCGCCCAGGTCCGCTTCCCCCGAAAGAGCCGGCATCAGCGCCCGCGCCAGCCGCGCATCGGTTTCCACACGCTCCATGTAGCGCCCCAGCCAGTAGAGATTGTCCGCCACCCGGCTAGGCAAATCGGCGCCCCGGCTCGTGTCCACCTTCTGCGGCGTCGCAGGCATCAACGGAATCGGATCCTCGTCGTGATCCGACAGGATCCACGTATCCTTACTCCCGCCGCCCCGCTGCATGTTCACCACCAACGTATCGCCCGCCGACGCAACCCGTGTCAGCCCTCCCGGCATCACTTCATAGCGCGAACCCGACCACGCCGCAAACACTCGCAGCACCACATGCCGGGATTCCACGCCTTGCCCGTTCCACACCGGCGCCGATGAAAGCGCCATCGGCTCCTGCCCGACAAACTCCTCCGGACGCCGCTCAATCGCCACCGCCAGTTCCGCTCTCTCTTCCGCCGAGAGCCGCTCGCCGAACACCGGGCTCCGCCCGATTCGCGGAAACGCCGGCTTGATCACCAGTTCATCCAGATGTTCCAGCACGTACCGCCGCGCCGCCGGCTGCCCGCACCACCATGTCGCCAGCGACGGCATCGCCAATTCGCTCCCGAACACCTCCCGGCACAACGCCGGAAGAAAGGCCATATTCGCCGGCGATTCGAGCATCCCGCTCCCCAGTCCGTTTGCCACTGCCACCTCCCCCGCCCGGATCGCTCCCACCAGCCCCGGCACGCCCAGCAGCGAATCGCCGCGAAGCTCCAACGGATCGCAGAACACATCGTCCTGCCGCCGCACAATCACGTCCACCTGGCTCAGCCCGCTTAGAGTCTTGAGGTACACACGGTTGTCCCGCACCGAAAGATCCGCCCCCTCAACCAGCGGGAACCCAAGATACTTCGCCAGATACGCATGCTCAAAGTAGGTTTCGTTGAACGGCCCCGGCGTTAGCAGCACCACCCGAGGCTGGTCTCGCCCCGTGCGAGCCAGCGACAACAGCCCCTCCCGGTAGTTCTGGAAATAAGGCGCCAGCCGCCGCACCCGGGCCGATTGGAACGCCTCCGGCAGCATCTGCGCGCTCACCAATCGATTCTCCAGCGTATAACCCGTCCCCGACGGCGCCTGCGTTCGATCCGCAATCACCCACCAACGCCCGTCCGGCGATCGCGCCAGATCCGCCGCATAGTGAATCAGCCGCGCACCCGCTTTCCCTCCCGGAGCCGACAGCTTGTGGAATGGACGGAAGAACGCCGGATTCCGAAAAACCAGATCCGGCGGAAACCCGCTCAATTTCAACAAACGCTGCTCGCCTAGAAAATCGTTCAGCACCGAGTTCAGCAACCTCGCCCGCTGCTCGATCGCCTGCTCAATGGAACTCCATTCCCCCGCCGGGATCACCAGCGGCACCGGATCAAGCGGCCACGGCCTCCCGCTTCCCTGCGGGTCTCCGTACACGTTGTAGCTGACGCCATTCGCCTGGATCAGTTGCAGTGCCTGCTGCCACCGCCGCCCGAACCGCTCCGCCCCCATCCGCAACATCGTCGCCGATAGCTTTCGCCAGTGCCGCCGCGGGATCCCAGGCGCCGCCAGAAACTCGTCGTAATGCCCCGCCGGCGCTTCATAGCCCGGCGGCTGGCTCTCCCCCGTCATTGTCTCCCGCGCAGAACTCGGCATCGCTGTATCCATTATGCAGCGAACTCCCCTTCCGCCGTTTGCTACCATGAATCGCTGTGAAATACTTGACCTATTCGGGCAACGACATCGTCAACCTCGACCTTCCGGATGGCTCCGAAGTCCTCTACCCGCCGCCCGCGATCCCCGGCTTTCC
>JBGSME010000645.1:0-4108 GCA_041740335.1 Bryobacteraceae bacterium
CAGATCCCGCCCCGCAATGGAAGAGGGTAGGTCTTCACTACACGCCCTTTTCACTTTCGCCGAACGTGGCCTCAATCACTTACAACGAAAATCACCCTGAAAATCGTTCGTTTGAGACGCGAACTGCGAAAGTCGGGCTAAGACTCTCGGAACCTCGATTGAACGAACGCTGCGATTACGGGCGCAACTGATCCTGGCGGCGGTGGCTGAGTTCCGGCCCGACGTGATGTTGATCGACAAGAAGCCGGGCGGGATCAAAAACGAACTCGATCGCTCATTGGCATACGCAAAGCGAAAGCAGCCGCACCTGAAGACCGCGCTCATCTTGCGCGACATTCTCGACACGCCGGAGCGCACGATCGCCGCGTGGGAACGGCAAGGCCAGTCTGAGCGCGTGGAACGCTACTACGATGCGGTTCTTGTGCTGGGGGAACGGAGCATCTTCGATCAAACGGAAGAGTACCGATTCCCTTCCGGGGTGGCGGACAAGATCCAACACTGCGGATACCTCGGCAAGGCCGCTCAGGTTCGCGACAAAAGGCAGGTTCGCCGCGAACTTGGCGTGGGTAACGACGAACCGATGGTGCTCGTAACACCCGGGGGTGGAGAGGACGGCTTCCCGGTGATCGAAGCTTATGCACGATGCCTCGCGGAAAGCCCCCGGTTGTCGCAGGTGCATAGCGTGGTGGTTACCGGTCCGGAGATGCCCGCACTGCAACGGGAGCGCTTGGCCGCGGTGTTTGGCGGTAGACGCAAGGTACGGATGATGCCGTTCGCCGAAGATCTGATGTCGGTGATGAACGCAGCCGACGCCGTCGTTTCCATGGGCGGCTACAACACCGTTTGCGAGCTGATGTCTCTGCGTAAACGCGCAGTTGTTGTACCGCGTGCAGAACCGGTTGCCGAGCAGTGGATCCGCACGGAGCGCCTGGCAGATCGCGGGCTGTTCACCACGATCCACCCGAAAGACCTCACACCGATCGCGCTGGGCGAGGCACTGTCACGGGAGTTGATGTGTTCGAAATCGGGCCGAACCGGCTTTTATCCGAATATGTGCGCGCTCGATCGGATCGCGGAGTGGACAGACTCTCTGTTCGAGAAAACGAGTTGTCCGGTAGCGGTGCCCCCGCTGCGATCGATCCTGTTGCCGTGTCTGTGACGAGGGGAGAAGACCAGATGATTGTCGCCGAAGAAAGAATCGAAGCTCGCGAAACCTCTGGGGCTTCGCTTGGCACGCCCGAAATCGCCTATTTGCTCAAGGCGTTCGCGCGCACGTCAGAGACCTTCATCACAAACGAGATCTTTCTGCTCGAAGCGCTGGGCCTTGGGCTACAGATCTACTCGCTGAAGAAACTCGAGGATCAGAAGTTGCACGGCAATGCGCGTGGCATTCACTCCGAAGTGCGGTACCTGCCCGAGGCTGAGTCACTCGGAGAAGCAAGGTTCCTTGCATGGCTTCGCCAAACTTTGCCGCGGTTTGCCGGCGCGCACGCGAGGCTGTTTTTGAAGCGCCCGCTGGCGTATCTCGGCACGCTCGCCGAATCGCTCGCCATGTGCGTCGCCTATCGCGAAGAGGGCCGGTGGTGGCCTCGCAAGGTCTTTTTCAAAGAGTTCCTGCAGGCCGGCTGGGTAGCCGAAGATATGGTTGGCCGCGCCCCCCACATCCGCCATATCCACGCTCATTTCTGCCATGGCGCCACGACGGTCGCGATGTTCGCGGCGCGCATGTCCGGCCGGGGCTTCAGTTTCACCGCGCACGCCAAGGACATTTACCTGGAGGAGTTGAACCCCGGGAATCTGTTGCAGCGGAAGCTGCGCCGGGCTCGATTTTCCGTGACGTGCACGGGCGCCAACCACCAGCACCTTCTGGCTAACACGCGCAAGACGGACACGCTCCGGCGCCGGATCGTCGCGAGTTGCCTCCACGTTTGCGGCCGCGCCAGCGCGCAATTGCACACGATCTATCACGGGCTGGACTTGTCCCTGTTCACACCCGGCGAGAAGGCCGGAACGAGCCGCCGCACCGCGCCTCCGCTGATTCTTTCGGTTGGCCGGATTGTCAAGAAGAAGGGCTTTACGGATCTGGTGGAGGCCTGCCGAATTCTGCGCGAACGAGGTTACCGCTTCGAGTGCCGCATCGTCGGCGGCGAGGGCGATGGTAGCGAATCCGTTCGCGAGCGAATCGCCCGTCACCAGCTTGAGGACGTCGTAAAACTGTGCCCGCCGGTGACGCAGGAAGAACTGAAACAGATCTACTGCGACGCCGCTCTGTTCGCCTTGCCCTGCAAGGTGATGGATAACGGCGATCGAGACGGAATCCCCAATGTTCTGGTGGAGGCAATGGCCATGCGGTTGCCCGTGGTGTCCACAAACATCTCCGGAATTCCGGAACTGGTGAAGCATGAGCGTAACGGGCTTTTGGTTGAGCAGAAGCAGCCGGAGCAGTTCGCGGCCGCCATCGCGCGAATGCTCGATGATTCCGCGTTCGCCGGCAGACTCGGGAGTGCCGCGCGCGATACCGTGCTCGAGTCCTTTGACGCCCGGCGCAATACCACGCGGCTACTGGATCTGTTGCGGGAGGCAGTGCGATGACCGGCTTCCTGAACAATCCGTTTGCCTCAATGACGGCGGAACAACTGCTGCTGCATTTTCAAACCAGACGCGGCATCCATTGCGTGGAAGCAGTGGCCGATCCCTCTCAAACCAGCCGCGAGAAGACAGACGCGATCCTCGAGAATACTTTCGAGTTCAACGGCGAAGCGATCACGTTCAGCGATACCGCCGGCGAGTTCTGGACCAGTAACGCGAGTCCGGATATCGAGTGGTTCATCCTGCTGCACAAGTTCTACTACTCCGTCGGGCTCGCGGAGGCATTCACGGGCACTGGCGACGATCGCTACCTGCTCAAATGGATCGAGCTGACGGAATCCTGGATCGACGCTGCGCCGCTGGGTCTTCTCCCAGCCGACGTGACCGGGCGTCGAATTCAGAACTGGATCTTCGCTCATTTCCGCTTCGTTTCCGAGGCACGCGCGGTGGTGGCACCTGAGTTTCATTCGAAGTTGCTGCGGTCGCTGCATGAACAAGTAACGCATCTGCGGGCGAATCTGACCGCGGCGCGCAATCATCGCACGCTCGAATTGTACGCCTTGTTTCTTGCCGCGGTGATGTTCCCCGAAATGCTGGGCTCCGCCGAGTTGCTCGCCTTCGCACGAGAGGAACTGGCAGCGAACGCTCGCCAGGATCTGCGGCCCGACGGAGTTCACGTGGAGCAATCCACCGACTATCATCACTTGGCCCTACGTAACTGGCTGGCCGCCCGGCGGCTGGCGCAACGCAACGGCATCGAAATGCCGGCGTCATTTGACGAATCACTCCGCCGCGCGCTCGAGTTCGCGAAATGGACGCATAAGCCGGATGGCAGCGTCCCATCGCTGAGCGACGGTGACACCGGCGAGTTTCGGGACCTTCTGAAGCAAGGCTACGAACTTTATGGCGACCCAGAGATGCTCTACGTCGCGACGTCGGGCGAGCAAGGCGCTGCCCCCAGGGGCAACGAGAAGTTGTTTGCCGATGGTGGCTACGCGATCCTCCGCAGCGGTTGGGGCCGTTCGGAATCATATGCGGCCGAGCGTTACATGATCTTCGATTGCGGGCCGCTCGGCGAGGGCAATCATGGCCATTTGGATCTGCTGAGCTTCGAGATGGCGGCCTACGGGCGCTCGCTCGTCGTCGATCCGGGCCGCTACACCTATCACGAAGAAGGCGACGTCAACTGGCGTGTACTGTTCCGCGGCACCTCGTATCACAACACCGTCACCGTCGATGGGCGAGATCAGACCCGTTACGAGTTCCACAAACGGAAGTTCAAAATTCGCGGACCTGAGCCGGCATACCAGCTCGAGGCATTCCGGCCAACTGCCGATTGCGTTTCTTTGCACGGCGTTTGCCGCAGCCATGAGTACGAGGCCGTGCATGAACGGCGGATCTGGTTTGTGCGCGGAGCTTATTGGGTAATCCGCGACACGCTGGCGGCGCCGGAAAGCCATCAATACGACCTTCGATTCCATCTCGCCGCCGAAGCGCAGGGCTGCACCGCGATCGAAGG
>JBGSME010000646.1:0-4759 GCA_041740335.1 Bryobacteraceae bacterium
CTGCGATTCATTCCAAGAAACGAGATGGATATCGCGGTGGCCGGCGCGGGAGTTGCGGTGACGCTCGATAACGGCAACATCCGGTCCGCAAGAGTCGCTTTGGCTTCGGTGGCGCCTACGCCGCTGTTTGTGGCCGGGGCGGGCGCGGCGATCGAAGGTCAGCCGGTGGAAGCGATTGAGAAGGCTGCCGAGGCCGCGCGGAACGCCGCCAAACCGATATCGGACATGCGCGGCACGGCCGGCTACCGGCGTCACATTTGCGGCGTACTGACGCGGCGCGCGTTGGAAAAGGCAATTGAGAGAGCGCGGGAGAACCGATAATGCGGAATGTACAAGTGACGACGACGATCAACGGCGAGCCGCGGGAGTTCCTTTGCGAGCCCAGGCAAAGCCTGCTCGAGTGCTTGCGCGATCAGTTGGAACTGACCGGCTCCAAGGAAGGATGCAACGACGGCAACTGTGGAGCATGCACGGTCATCATGGACGGCCGGGTGGTGAATTCGTGCCTCGTTCTCGGTGTTGAATCCGAGGGGGCCGATATTACGACGGTGGAAGGGTTGGCGCCGAACAACAAGCTGCATCCGCTGCAGCAGGCATTCCTCGAGAACGCGGCGCTGCAATGCGGGATCTGCACGCCGGGGTTTCTGGTGGCGTCCAAGGCGCTGCTTGACCAGGAGCCGGACCCCAGTGAAGAGCGGATCCGTCTGTGGCTGGCGAATAACCTGTGCCGGTGCACCGGCTATGACAAAATCATCCGCGCCGTGACGCAGGCGGCCGAGGCGATGCGGCAGCCGCGTTCTTAAGTTTGAAAGGGTCCGCTCAACGCGGGTTCCGCAAATTCTAAGAATCCAACAGAGATCGAGACCAAGGCCAGGATGTCGTTCGGGGCGGCTCGCCGTTGTTTGGAGTGTTGACCGCCGCGGCCCTAATCTTTGAAGGCTGGAAGCTAGGTCTGGTAGAAGGGGGCTGAAACTCATCAACGGCTCTCTAGCGCGGCGTGCGAACTGCGCTCTTTGACGCCGCCATTGGCCGGATCAGATCGTAGAGCGCGATCGATGGAACTGCGGGCGCCAAACTGCCGTCACCGGGCAGCCAATTGACAGTGCAGGAAAGTACTGCCAAACGTAAAATCTCAACGCCCCGCGGGTCCAGATCATCAGATGCCTCTCGACAATCAATCGGCGGATTCCTCGACAGAAGTTACATGGCTCACTTGTAGCCGTGGAGGGAACCGCGAACTAGACCTCGGCGGCCGGCCGCACTGGTTTCGGCGATGCGGCGGGGCCACCAACGGTACGAAGTCAGCGACGGTTCCAGTCTCCGCTACGCTGTGCCGTTGATCGTGATCTATCCGGCCCGCTTCACGACAACGAACTGATTCAAAATGGATAAAGCTAGATCCGTGAAGATCGCAAAACAAGAAAGAGTGCTGGCGATGTCGTGACCATCCCGACGGCCGGGCGCCGGGGGGGGGGCCGCATAAGGATCGCGCGGCGGACGGTTGCCATCGTGCCCCGGTGCTTTACGGTAACGCCTCCAGGACCTGACGAATCTATCCTTCCGGTGTCGCCCCGCCTACTGACTTTCGGGATGCTTGTAGGATGGTGATGACTACAAGAGCCCTGCCCTTCGAGTGGAACTTGCTGGAACGGCCCGTGACTTGCAGCTCACGAGTAGATGCAATCCGTCGGTCTTAGCTTAACTCTGTGTTTGTTCGCCGTCTCCCTGTTGCAGGGACAGCAGGAGACTCCGGCACTAAGCTTCCAGATCTCCACGGAGACCGTACCGCTCGGGTCGACGGCGCAGATCAAGTTGTTCTTGACGACGCCGCAGCCTATCAGGGGCGGTCACGCCGTGTTTAGGTTCAATGGAGGCGATTATCCGCAAGCGCCGCCCCGAATCATGGATTCAGAAGTATTCAGTGCGTCGGGCGATGTGTCTGCGATTGCCTCCGTGTATACATCTGGTCCGCCCGCATTTTCGATCTATTTCACTTCGCCCTCGTCGGGAGTGGGCCGCATGCGAGGCTTACCCGTGGCGGTTTTTTCGATTCCCGTGACAGCGGCGTTTACGGTGGACCTGGATGTTGCGGCGAGCACGTTCGGAAGTCCGGACGGCGTGCGCTATCAGGTTACTGCTGCGCCGGGCGGCGTGTCGATCGGTGGCGCCTTGTCGATTCAGAAGGTGACAGTGTCAAACTTGTCAGCCGTCGCTCCAGAGGGAACGCTCATGCGGCTTGACGGTACGGGTTTCACTTCTGGGACGCAGGTGGCCATAGAGGGCGTGCTCACGGGCGCGGTGGAGTTTCTTTCGCCGAACTCGGTTCACGTCGGGTTACTGGCGCCCGCGCAGCTAACTGGCAAACGGCTGCGCATGAGCAACGCTGGCACGGCACCGGTCGAATATTGGATTGGACCTGATACTTCCGGGTATACCCTGCCGTTTGCAAAGAGCGCGAATGCCACGTGCCGCGATCCGGGTCCTGGGCTGTCAGACCCGATTACCCTCGTCCAGCAGAATCCGAACAACGAGGAAGCCGAGGTAACGATCACGAATGCCTTTGTGAATGGGTCACAGGTGCCATCCACGGTGGTGCGGATTGGGGGCGGGGCCACCGCTGTGACAGCGATACGTGATCCGGCGGACTCAAGTTTCACCTCTGCCTTGCCGCTGCGATCGATTTGCTTCGCGCGTCAACGCAGTCCGAACTTCATATTGCTAAAATGGCTGCCCATCAACTACGCAACTCCGCCAGAACCGGTGGTGGGATGGATAGGCAACGCCGCATCCCAAGAAAGGACGAATCTCGCGCCTGGTGAAATCATCACTGTTTTCGGCACGATGCCCGGACCGGCAACCCCGCTGAGCTTCACTCTCGATGCATCGAATAAGGTACCAACGGTGTTGGGTGGAGTGCGGTTGCTCATTGATGGAGTGCCGAGTCCGATTCTGTACGCTTCGAGTTCGCAAGTGAATGCGGTGGTCCCGTACGAGACTCCGGTGCAGGGCGCCGTCACGGTACGACTGGAGCATGCAACGACCGGCGCGCCAGCCGAAGGAGTACCCGCCGTGCCTTCATCGCCCGGAGTGTTCACGCTGAGCTCGACCGGCATTGGCGAGGCAGCCGTGCTGAACCAGGACAACACCGTCAACGGACCAGCGAATGCCGCGGCCGCCGGTTCCATCGTTCAGATCTACGGCACAGGTGAGGGGCTGACTACGCCTGATGGCGTGACCGGCGGAGTGGCCGGAACGCCTCCCAACCTGCCTCGGTTGCCGGTTTCGGTGACGATCGGCGGCATGGACGCACCGGTGGTTTGGGCGGGGACATCGCCAGGGTCCATCAATGGTCTGATCCAGGTGAACGCTACTGTGCCAGCCAACGCTCCGGTGGGCGCGGCGGTGCCGCTTCGAGTGGCCGTGGGGGCCGCCTCCAGTTTGCCGGGCCCGACGATTGCGGTGAAGTAGGGTTGCTCATCGCCGGGCGAAACAGATAGGGAACGGGAAGTCGCACAGGGTAGAGCCACCTCGCCGCAAAAGCCTCGCCAGAAGCAATCACAACGCCTCCAAACCCACAATCCGCTGATTCGAAACCGCTTCCCCATTTCGGGTTCGCAGATCCCTTGACACGCCATCGGACAATGAACCGCAAGCTGTAATCAGCGCCGCTCTTTGAAATCTGAATATCGCATCGCCAACAAAACCGCAACGGCCGCCAAGACCCGGAACGCCACCGGCTTGCGCGAGTCAACAAACCAAAAAATGGCGGGACGAAGCCAACGCAAAACAACGTCGAACTCATTTACAAGAAAGGAGATTTCGGCGCGGAACCGTTGGCTTCGTTCCCGCCATCGAACCCAATTACCGCCCCGCCGCGCAACCCGCCACCCCAGGAGGCCACTTCTCCCCCGGCAGCACCGCCTCCGGCGCATACGTCAATCCGGATCGCCACCGCTCAATCGTCGCTACCCGATCCTCCATCCGCGGATGCGACGAAAGATACCGCTCCCCAGGCATCGTCCCGCTCATATTGTTCAGCATCTGGAACACTCGCAGCATCGCCGCCGGATCCATCCGCGCCTGCTCGAACACCCGTCGCGCCTCCGCGTCCGCCCCCTCCTCTTGCTCCCGGCTAAACCGCAACTCCTCGAGCGCGCCCGCCATACTCAGAATTGCTCCGCTCGCGTCGCCCGCGAGAAACGACACGAGCGTCCAAAACGTCAGGCTTCGCATCATCGCCTTCGTTCCGTGCCGCCCCACAACGTGCGCCACCTCATGCGCCAACACCGCCGCCAGTTCGTCCGGACTTCGCGTCTTGTCGAGCAGCCCGCGATACACCAGAATGTGCCCGCCCGGAGCCGCCATCGCGTTCACCAGGCCGCTGTCCACAACGTAGACATGAAATTGATACGGATTACCCGGATACCGCGCCGTGATTTTTGCCACAATTCGCTCCACCGGCGCAATCGCCTCCGCGTCCTCGCAGACCTTGCTCAGCACCGTCATCTGCCCCACCACCGTTTTCCCCAACGCCGCTTCCCATGACGGTGGAACCCGCGCCGCCAGAAACTCTCCCGCCGCCGGCAGCACCCAGCGATAAAGTGCGAACACCGCCGCCACCGTCGTCAATACCAGCGCCAGTAGGAATTGCCCCAGCGGCTTTTTTCGTCCCGCCGAGCCCAACCCGCTGTACGGATCCACCCTTCGGAGTGCCGCCGCCGCGCCCGCGTCCGCGAACATCAACACTTCGCGCGCCGGC
>JBGSME010000647.1:0-1977 GCA_041740335.1 Bryobacteraceae bacterium
GCTTCAGCTCGATCCGCAGCGCGTCGGTAAGCCCGCAGACCGCGAACTTTGACGCGGTGTAGTTGGTAAACCACGGGAGCGCGATCTTGCCGGCGATCGAGCTGACGTTGACGATGCGCCCGCCGCCGGATTTGCGCATCAGCGGCACGGCCAACTGGATCATTTCGATGACGGCGAAGAGGTTCAATTCCCAGACGCGGCGGACTTCGGTCATGTCGGCGCGCCACGCGGGAACATACATACCGACGCCGGCGTTGTTGATCAGGACGTCGAGCCGGCCGTAGCGTTCCATGGTGGCGTCGAAGGCTCGCTTGCGGTCTTCGGCGTTGGTGACGTCGCCGGTGATGGCAACCGCGCCGCACTCTTTGGCGACAGCCTCCAGCCGGTCCGCCGACCTCGCCAGGAGCGTCAGGCGAGCCCCGCGCCCATGCAACAATCGCGCCAGCGCCGCCCCGATGCCGCCCGAGGCGCCGGTGATCAGAATGACTTTTCCTTGCAGATTCATGAAAGGCAATATTGCACCGGAGCGAACGCCCGGCGTTTCGAAGCGATAATGGTAGCATGAACGACTTGCTGCCACTGTTTCCATTGGCGGTAGTGCTGTTGCCTAACAACGAACTTCCCCTTCATATCTTTGAGGACCGGTACAAGGAAATGATTGGGACGGCGCTGCGCGAGCGGCGCGAGTTTGGCATCGTACTGGCCTCTGGCGAGGGAATCGCCAACACCGGCTGCACCGCGACGGTCGGCGAGGTGGTGAAGGAGTACGAGGATGGCCGGCTCGACATCGTAGCCGTCGGGCAGCGGCGCTTCAACATTCGGTCACTGGACCAGGACAAAGAGTATCTGCGGGGCCGGGTGGAGTTCTTTGACGACGAAGACGACGCCGCGCCCCCCGATCTTCGCGAGCGCGCGGTTCGGCTGTGCGCCGGCCTGCATCCTCAGGACGATGCCGGGCAGGATGAACCGGGATACGATACCGACGATCCCCAACTCAGCTTCCAGCTTGCCAGCCGTATCGACGATCTGGGCTTCCGCCTGCAGTTGCTGATCAGCCGTTCGGAGACGCAGCGCCTGCGCCGTCTGGTGGAATTCCTGCCGGCGTATTCCGAGCGAGTCCGGCAGAGCGAACGGGTCCGCGAACTCGCTCCCAAGAACGGGCATGGCAAGCTGCCGCGAGAGCTCGGGGAGGTTTAGGGTGACGCGCGGTGTTCCGCCGCCCGGTTTGTCGCTCTGGATCGACGCCGACGATACGCTCTGGGAGAACAATATTTTCTTTGAGCGCGCCTTTGCCTCTTTCGTTGACTATCTTCAGCACTCCACGCATTCTCCCGCCGAGGTACGCGCGATCCTGGATGAAATCGAGCACGTGAACAATCGGATTCACGGCTATGGCGCGGCTAACTTCGCCCGGAACCTCGAGCAATGCTTTGAGCGGCTGAGCGAGCGCGGCGTGACCGCCGAAGACCGGTTGCACATCCGCCAGCTTGGCGAAGAACTTGCCCGGCATCCGATTGAGTTGATCGATGGGGTGGATGAGACGCTCGCGTATCTTTCGCGCCGCCACGAACTGATGCTGTGTACGAAGGGCGAACCCGGGGAGCAGCAGGCGAAGATCGATCGCAGCGGCCTCGCGGGGCACTTTCACCACATCCGCATCGTGCGCGAGAAAGACGCTGCCTGCTATCGCGACTTGCTGGCCGAGCGCGAGCTTGATGGCGGCCGCTGCTGGATGGTGGGCAACTCTCCGAAGTCCGACATTCATCCGCCGCTCGAGGCCGGTATCGGCGCGGTTTACGTTCCCCATCCGCACACGTGGCACCTGGAGCACGCGGAGATTCCGGTGGGCCATGAACGGCTGGTGGTGATCGAGCGGTTTTCGGACTTGCGGCTGTATTTTTAGATTGAATCCGAAGGCGGGCGGTTCCCGTATCTGGTTTCGTGAATTGGAAACGAACCGCGGGCCTGGCAATCGCG
>JBGSME010000648.1:0-7747 GCA_041740335.1 Bryobacteraceae bacterium
GCGCTTCGGGATCGCGCGCGTCCACCAACCCCAGCGCGCAGGAGGCGCGAAGCTCCGCCGCTGTATCGACGCGTCCGCCGAACACCGGCTCCATTTGAACGTGGCGGATACCGAGCCGAAATACTTCGGTTTCCGCGAGACCGAGCGCGCGAAGGGCCTCGGCAATTTGTTTCTTGCCCTCGCAGCCCTTATCCTTCGAAACGTCTTCGAGCAGCCGGAGAAAAGCGCGGACGAGATCCGGGCCGAGATCCCGGAACCCAGCCTGGCCGGCAATCCGGGCCGCCTTCGCGGTCACGATGGCGGATCGATCGCCGAGCGCTTTGCGCAGAGACGCTGCCGCATCCGGGACATTCGGATCGCGGCGAAGCGCGGCTAGCCGCTCGAGCTGTTGTTCGGTGCGGGAAGGCGGCACGCTCTCAGCGTACCGCGGAGCCTTTACCGTGGGCGCTAGCGCTAGAACGTCAGACGAAGCGCCACTTGGATTGTCCGAGGCAGGTTAGCCTGCGAAGTGATTCGTCCGAACGTCCGGCTGGTGGCGTTGGTGTCGGGAGAGTTGAATACGGCGTGGTTGAAGAGGTTAAACGCCTCACCGCGCAATTGCAGCTTCACGCGCTCCACGATCGGGATCGACTTGATCACGGAGACGTCAATGGTGTTGATCTTGTCGGAACGGTAACCGGAGAAGCCGCTCGGGAAGAAGCGGCGGTTGCGGTCAAGCTGCAGCCGGGGGTCCGTCTGGAATCGCGAGGTATTGAAGGTGCGTCCGAGGTTGCGCGGATCCCATTCGAGATCGCCGCCGAAGTAGATCATGTTGCCCCAGCCGGTGGGCGCGCCCGATTGCAGATTGAAGATGCCTGCCATCTGCCATCCGCCAACCAGACGCTCACCCCATGGGCCAACGCTCGAAGCAAAGCGCTTGCCCTTGCCGAACGGGAGTTCGTAGGTGCTGGAGAAGACGAAACGGAAGGGACGGTCCTCACCCGCGATGCGGTATTCGAGTCCGGGGGCGGAGGCGTAAAGGCGACCGGTGGCTTCAATGAACTTCGACCATTGGAAGTTGGTGAGGAACTGCAGGCCGTTCGAGAAGCGCTTGTCGAGGCGCATCTGCATCATGTGGTAGTTGGAGTAACCGATGGTCTGCGAATCTTCACGAACGCCGCCGTTGCCGGAAAACTGCGGGTAGGCGCGGGTGAGATTTTCGACGGCGATATTGGAACCGTTCAAGCCGGTGCCCGGGAGCAGATTGCGAAACGGATTCGGCGCGAGCGCGGAAAGACGGTCAATGGTGGCCTGATCGCGCGTGGGCGAAGCCGAGAGGAACGAGTCCGGCACGTAGTTGAGTTCGCGGTCCACCGGAAGGCGGCGCGCGCGGGATCCCATATAGCCGATCTCGAAGACCATGTCTTTGGCGAGTTCATGCTGGATGTTGAAGTTCCAGCGCTGCGTATAAGGCTGATCGAGTTGCGCGGCGACGTAGCGGACGCTCTGGCCGAGGAACGTGTTCGCGCCGAGCGAGGCACCCACCGGCTGGAGAATACCGTTCGGGAATGGATTGGCGAACGTAGCCGAAGGCGACAGGAAGTTATTGAGCGAGGCCACCAGTTGCGTGGTCTGGCTGAAGCCCGGCTGCTGGATGCCGAAGGTGCCGGCCGTATTGTAGAAGATACCGAAGCCGCCGCGGAAAACGGTCTTGCCACCGAAAACACGCGGCGACCAGGAGAGGCCAAAGCGCGGCGAGATGGCGTTGCTGGGCGTGCCGTAGATGGCGCGATTGGACTGGTCGGCGAAGAGAACACCGCCCGTCGGATTGAACTGCGCGGCGGGAAGGATGGCATTCGGAGCGGCGGCGTAAGCCGTCTTGGCGGCGTTGGTGATTGAAAGCGACGCGCCGGGATCGAAGCCGCGGACAGCGCGGTTCCAGCGCTCAATGGTGCCGGTCTCTTTTTCGTAACGCAGGCCAAGGTTCATGGTGAGCGTATTGTTCACGCGCAGATCGTCCTGGACGAAGATGGCAAAGTACTTCGAACTTTGCGTGCGGGTCGCGTTCACGTCGAAGCTGCCGCCGGTGGGCATGCCGAGCGCAAAAGCCGCAAAGTCCTGGCCGAGCGGCGCGGCGGGCGAGTTGTCGAGAGGTCCGCGGGTCCAGTTGGTGCTGAATTGGTACAAGCCGGAGGAGTTGCCGAAGCTGTTGGAACTCTCGCGCTGTGTCCGCAGATCCGTGCCGAACTTCACAGTATGCCGGCCGGCGATTTTGGTGGCGGCGAGGAAGATCTGGTAGCTATCGAAGGGTGTGCGGTCGCCGCCGGAGTCTCCGAAATCGGTGGCACTTCCGAAGTCAATACGGGGGATGACCAAGCGGCTGCTCGAGGACTTGAGCGAAGCCGGCAACCCGAGCGTGGTGAAATCGAATCCGTCATGCGGACGCGTGCTGCCTTCGACGAAGCGCGTCCAGTTCACCCGCGTGTTCACGAACAGCGTCGGCGCCACGGTGTAGACATCATCCAGAGTGACGCCCCAATTGACGCGCGAAAGGAAGTTGCCGGTGGCGATATTGGAGAAGCGGTTGCCGCGGTTCTCCACGCGATCGTTATTGCGCGTGGAAAGAAAGAGCTTGTGACGATCGGAGACATTCCAATCGAAGCGCCCAAGGTACGACGAGAACGTGTCGCTGCGGATGGCATTGTTGAAATAGTTATTGGTGCCGTCAGCGGCGGCGCCGGCGAAGTTGGGAGAGGGCAGGAACTGGTAGAAGTTGCGCGAGATCCCGCTAAGCCGGTTGGCGGGGATACGGTGGCCGGCAAAGGGCTGGCGGCGGATACGGCTGCCCTCGGTAGCGCCGGTGTTCGGATCGTAGATGGTGTAGGCGCTGCTGACGTTGAGGAGTTGGGAGAAGTCGCCGGTGCGCTGGGCTTCCGTGGGCACCGAAGAGAAGGTGGGTTCGGGCTCGGACTGGCGGATACCCTCGTAGCCGAAAAAGAAAAACAGCTTGTTGCGGCCATTGATGATCTTCGGAATGAAAATGGGTCCGCCCACGGTGAGGCCGTATTGATTGAATCGGGTGACCGGCTTTTTCTGGCCGGCGGAATTGGTGAAGAACGGCGTGCCCTTCAGCCGCTGGTTCTGGTGGAATTCGTAGAGCGATCCGTGAAGATCGTTGGTTCCGCCCTTCATCACCACGTTGACGGTGCCGCCGCCGGTGTTGCCATAAGCGGCGTCAGGCTGGAACGATTCGACCTTCATTTCCTGAACGGCGTCAACCGGTGGATTGTAGGCGACGCGGCGATTGCGCGTCATATCCGGTGAGCCGTCCAGCAGCAATTCGTTGGACTGGGCCTGGCCACCGCCCATGGAGAAACCGGAGGGGCCGGCGTTGTCGAACGGCCGCGTGAAACGGGGGTCCGACGACGGGGTAACGCCGTAGGAAAGCTGAGCGAGAGTGAGCGGGGTGCGGCCGTTCATGGGGAGAGTGGCGATCTGATTCTCGCTGATCACCTGGCCCACCGAAGCCGACGCCGTCTGAAGCATGGCGATATCGGCGGTAACGGTGACCGCTTCAGCCTGCGCGCCGAGTTGCAGCGGGATCGCGATGTTGAGGCGCTGGTTGGTCCCGATATTCAGGCCTTCCTGGACGAACTTCTTGAAGCCCGTGAGCTCGGCCGTGAGCGTATAAGGGCCGGGCGGAAGGAACGGAAGCGTGTAGCTGCCATCGGCGCCGGAGGAGGCGTCATAACGCGCTCCGGTGTTCTTTTCGACGGCTTGGATAGCGGCGCCCACGACGGCTGCGCCACTGGGGTCGGTTACTTGACCGGAAACGGTGGAACGATATTCCTGCCCGAAACAGGCGATGGCAGCGCAGAGCAGTGCCATATTGCGATAAAACATGTTAGATCCCCTGACTTCCGGAGCCCGTTGGCGGGACCCCGCTGGCCTAATTATAGCTCCGCAACGTGTGAACGTGGGGTTAATTGGATGTTACGTTCTTCGCGGGTTGTTGTACCCGGCACGGCGGCCACCTTCGAGACGCACTACGATGCCACGAAGGACCCGGCCACCGAAACGGCCAGCGTTCCATCCAGTTCCTGCAAATCGATAATGCTCGGCACCGGCCCGTGCAACGTGACCGTGTACGCCTTCGCGCCCGTATAAGCAAGATTCAAGCTTCTTCCTTCATGAAGAAACTGCTCCGTGGACACCACCAGAGCCGTGGACGCATAGGTGAGTTCCCCTCCATCGATGGCCATGATCGATCCGCCCTGGTTGCGCAGAGTGGCGATCACCTGTCCTTCGGAGAACGTGTCGGGATTACTGAAGCTGCGCTTGGGCGACGGATTGTAAAAGATTCTCGAAACCAGCGCATCTCCCTCTACGGGAATCAGGCGCGAGTAGTGAACACGGCCATTGGAGACAACGTTCACGCGGAAACGCCCGGTGCGGAGGGCGAAGAACGCGCTCTCTTCCGTTCGATCCGCCTTCGCCCAAAGTTCGCTGCCAACGCCGACGAAGAATGGATAGTAGGCGATCACCTCGATGGTGCCGTCTGACGAGACGATTCCCCGCCCAACTGCGTGGCCGGCGATCTGTCCGGTGGGGATGCGGAATTCCTCCGGAGTCTGGCCCAGAACCCGGCCGATTGAAGCGCCGGCCAGGGCGGGAGCGAAAAGGCGTCGTGAAATTTTCATTGTTTCCTCTTTCCGGCGCCTTTCGGCCGGCGCCTACAGATGCCAGTGTGCGGCCTGAGGACCTTTTAAGTCGTTCGGAAATGGTAAGCGTGTCATCAGCAACTTGTAAGCGCTACCAGGTTCCGGTTGCGATGAAGGGGGATGACGAGGGTCGAATCCCGCGACACCGAAGCCCGGCAAGGAATAGCCAACGCCGTCCACGCGATTCCGCCGCTGGCCGCGGAGGGCCTGGGCGGAACCGGCCCGGGTCTTATATGCTGACTCCGAGTTTGGTTTCCATATCAAGGATGGCCCGGAGGACACGCTCTCGCGGTTCTTTAAAGGGAGTGAGGGCCTGCAGAATGGCGGATTGGAATTGCTTCCAGATGTGAATTGGAATGATATCGTCGGGGTATCCGGGCGCAGTTGTGGTGTTGGCGGAAGTGGCCGCCGCGCGGGGGCGCAGGGTGAGGTCCGGGGAATGGTGGATTCGCGTGGATGGCATCGGTTTCCGCTGTTATCCCTGGTCTGGCCGGCGTTCCAGGAGCGAAGAAGATGCCCCTGCCTGCGGGTAGTTTTCGGAGGGCTTGGGGTTGATTTGAATTTTTGTGTTTCCGGCTGTCAAGTCGTTGATTTCGTTGACGTTGGTTGGTTGCTCCGGGGCGGGACTATCGGGGGTATGTAAATTTTCGACATTCTGTTGCTCCCGTTGTTGTTCGCGGCGGAGGGTTTGGGCGATGCGGAGCTGGTCAAGGGCACGGTCGGCGGCGCGGGTGTAGCGGACTTCCTGGCGGTGGATGTGTGCGAGGACCTTCGAATCGCCGGTCAGTTTTTGGAGGGCCACGGCGTAGAGGATATCGGACTCCGCGCCTTGGAACTCGGCTTCAACGACTTGTTTTTGGCGAAGCATTTCGGTTCGGACTACGGACTGTTCGGATTCCCACATGCGGCGAATTCTCCATTTATTGGCTACGAGTTCTTCGACGAGGAGGAACTCTTCGTCGGTGGCGGGCCGGTGGGTGTCAAGGAAGGTGTCGGCGAGGGCTTTGAGGGCGGCGGGGTCTTCGCCGGGGAGGAGCACGGACTTGGCTGTGAGTCCGTGTTTGACGGCGTTGGTTAGGAGGGGAGCGGTGACTCTCATGGTGCAAGCCTCGCTCGGCGACGCGAGGGCGGCTTTCATTCTGCGGAAGGCGAATCTACGTTTTGACATGGTCTACCTCGGTCCCAGTGTCGGGGATGGGGGGGGGCGATCTGGAAACCCGATTTGTGGAAGTTGTTGAGGGGATGGAAGAAATAAACTTTCGATTTTTGATCAGCGACGTCCCTCTGTACCCCAAACGGCTCGCGACTTCGACTGATTCGGAACGAATATTGCTTGGCGGGTTCGTGCTAACATGACGGACGAAATAGAGGGACGCGTATAGGTGAGTGCCCCACACCCCATTGAGCGCAGATACCTCGCTGAGCAGCTGGTTCGCCTGCGCCGCGCCGACGAGCAGGAACGTTACGCTGCTTCGCAACGCCAGGCTCGGATCGACCCGAATCCTCATCAAATCGATGCGGTTATTTTTGCGCTTAAGCGCATATCCGAGGGTGGTTGCATACTTGCTGACGAAGTGGGTCTCGGGAAGACGATTGAGGCGGGCCTTGTCATCGCGCAGATGCTGGCCGAAGGCACAGCAAAGCGCGTGCTCCTAATCGTTCCGAAGCCTCTTCTCGGCCAGTGGCAGGAAGAACTGTACCGGCTGTTCAACATTCAAGCCTCCGAGACCCGGCCAGAACATAGTGAATTCGCCGGCGCCTGACTCTCTTTGACCATGCGAACTTCGGAGTCCGCTACCACACCCGGCTACTCGATCATCATTCCCGAAGAAGCGATGATCCGTACTGCCGACTACTTGCAGTCACTGCGAGTCCGTCATACCCAGCCCGGAGCCCTCCTACGTGATCACCTGCAAGGCGCGGACGTTCTAGCAATGACGGAATACGACCTCCTCGGCAAGCTTTTCGACACGAAGCGGCCTCAGATGTTCGCCGAGATGACGGTGGCCGGAGACGGCTCCGATTGGAACCTGACCGAACTCGGCCTGCTGGGCGATATTTCGATTGCGGTGCCGGTGACAATCTTCGATGATGGCAACCACGGCGCCCCGACGCCGCACGCACCTCCTTTCTCGGGAGTACTGATATTCACTCCTGGCGCTCTCCTTCGCAACGGCCGAGGGAATACGCCGGCCGACTGGAGAGAGACGACCGCGCCGAATGGCCAGTTGTCCACAGAGGGCTACTACAGACTCTACAGACGCAGGCTGCTCCCGGTCTTCCGCTACATCAACGATCACGCAGCCGAACGGCGATCAGCTTTCCTGACCATTCCAGGCCTCGGCTGCGGCCAGTTCGCAGGCCCCTTCCGTGGTCAGCTCGGCCGGCATCTGCAATCCGTTCTCGGGAGGTTTCTGGCTGAGTACGGTTCCTCTTTCCCGAACTTGAAGGCCGTATACTTCGACCCGTACAGCGAGTGCGAGAATATCCGCCGGGAGTTTCACGGCATATCCTTTATGGTGCGCCCTCTGAAGGTCCCCGGGAATCAAGGGAAGCCGCAACTCGGCCGGCCCGGGAGCTATGCGGAGGAGGGTGACGAATTTTCCGGTTGCACTCTGTACAGTATTGTTGCCTGGGACCACGTCTCTTGGCCGGGCAACGACTTCTTCATCGGCTCTCGTGCCACTGACGATGGCGTGAAGGCGGCGGCGACCAGCTCAATGTCGATTCTTACGGGGGTGGAGGGGGAATATGATCTCGAACGTGGGAGGTACGAGCCGCCGCAGCCATACCGAAACTGGCAGGCCGTAGTCGAAGATAGAACGCGTACTCGACAGCTCCGATTGTGGAATCCGCTGGCCATATGGCCGGCGGCTGGGCGGGCCTGACAAGCAACTTCTATTTACACAATAACGGCTTCTCATTCGCCTAAATCTGTACTACACTGCTGTCAAATCGGGAGGTAACGGGTGATGAAACTGGCTATGGCCTTCGCGTGGGCCACGACATGTGCGCTGGCAGCCCTGCCGGCGTCGATCATCGACACC
>JBGSME010000649.1:0-3961 GCA_041740335.1 Bryobacteraceae bacterium
GGCACCGATGCGGGGCTTGCGTGCGCGGGCGTCGACGGCGAGGGCGAGGAAGGTGTTCACGAGCGAGACGCCGTCGGCGCCGGATGATTCGGCTGCTTGCGCGAGGGGTTCAATTTTCGCGACGTTCGGAGACAGCTTCACGATCAACGGACGCTTGGCGACATTGCGAGTGAGGGAGACGAGTTCGCCGAGCAAGGAAGGGTCGCTCGAGAAGAACATGCCGCCGTGGCGGGTGTTCGGGCATGAGACGTTCAGTTCGTAGGCGGCGATGCCGTCGGCGTCCTCAAGAATGCGCAGCGTTTCGAGATAGTCGTCGATGGCGTAGCCGAACACGTTGGCGACAACCGGCACGCCGATGCGGCGTAGGGCTGGCAATTTCTCTTCGACGAACGCCCGGGCACCGATGTTTTGCAATCCGATGGAGTTGATCATGCCGGACTCGGCCTCCCACAAGCGCGGCGGCGGATTGCCGGCAATGGGCTCCCGCGAGAGGCCCTTGGTGACGACGGCGCCGACCCAACGCCAATCGACGAGGCCTTCCATTTCGACGCCGTAGCCGAACGTTCCCGACGCTGCCAGAACCGGCGTCGAGAGCGGGATTCCGCACAAGGAGATCTTCATTCTCGACGAAGGCGCCGACAACGGGTTACTGGTCCCCCGTGACAGCGCCGATCACGCGGAGCCAGTTGAGTCCCACGATCTTACGGATGCGTTGTTCGTTGTAGCCGAGGCGGACCAGGGCTTTGGTGATCTCGCCGTATCCGGAGGCGTCGCGCATCTCGCGGGGCAGCGGCGGACCGCCGTCGAAATCGGATCCGAGCACGATGTGATCTTCGCCGACCAACTGGACGCCGTAGTCGATCACGCGGGCGAGTTTGTCCGCGGTGAGTTGGTATTTTTCGGGGATGGTGCCCTTGAAGACGAACGGGAGCCCACGAGCTTCGAGCGCATCGATCTCGCCGATGGTCATTGAGGCGTATCGGCCAAGTGAGGCGGAGATGTTGGCCACGGGGGGCTTTTTCACGGCCCAGTTGTAGTATTCGGGATTGTTGAATGTATTGCCGAACTGGATGCCGATGACGCCGCCTTTGGCGGCCACGGCTTTGGCGGCGCGATCGCTGATGAGGCGGGGGATGTCGATGAAGTGGCGGAAGCCGCCGTGGGTGTAGGCGACCGGCTGGGTGCTCAGTTCGACGGTCTGGAGGATGGTTTCCTCGGAGGCATGGGCCACGTTGATGAGCATCCCGAGGCGGTTCATCTCGCGGACTACTTCGCGGCCGTGATCGTTGAGGCCGCCCCACTTGCGCGTGTCGCAGCAGGAATCGGCGAATTGATTGGTGTAGTTGTGCGCGGTCAACTGCATGGATCGCAGGCCGAGGCGGTACAGCGCGCGGAGCAGGAGCAGATCACCATCGAGATCGAAGCCGCCCTCGAGATCGAGAAAAGCGGCGATGCGGCCCGAGGCGGCGATGCGGCGGATGCCGGCGGCGTTCTTCGCGAGTTCGATCTTGTCCTTGTTTTTCTCGATTTGTTCGAGGGCGAGTTCGACGACACGGAAGGTGTTCTTGATTTCGTGGCGGCCGGGATAGTAGGGCTCGGGAGTGTAGACGCTGAAGAACATGGCGTCGATGCCGCCTTCTTTGGCGCGCGGCAGATCGATGTGGCCGTCCTGGTAACGGTCACCGATGTCGCGGCCTTCGAGCAACTGGCGGGACATGACGTGGACGTGGCCGTCGATGACCAGGGCGTCGCGATGGAGGGCTTCGGGATTTTGCGCGAGCAGAGGAGCGATCGCGAAGATCGCGGCGAGGGCCCTCATGCGCCCTTCACGAAGGCGAGGGCCGCCGAGTTGATGCAGTAGCGCAATCCGGTGGGCGCGGGGCCATCCGGGAACACGTGGCCGAGGTGGGCGTCGCACTTGCGGCATCGCACTTCGGTGCGCTCCATGAAAAAGCTGACGTCTTTATGTTCGGTGACGTTTTGTTCGGCGGCCGGCTGCCAGTAGCTGGGCCATCCGGTGCCGGAATCGAATTTTTCGTTGGAGCGGAACAGCGCCGTGCCGCAGCAGATGCAGCGGTAGAGCCCGTCGTCGTGATTGTTCCAGTAGCGGCCGGAAAAAGCGCGTTCGGTGCCTTCCTTGCGGGTGACCTGGAACTGCTCCGGCGTGAGTTCGTTGCGCCACTCGGCGTCGGACCGCACGACTTTGCCGACGCGGATTCGATCGAGGCGATTGCCCTTGTCGTCGAACAGGACCACGTCGACTTCGGCGCCAGTTCCGCTGACGGAAGCATCGGGCACAGGTTTCTCCTTTCGGGATGAGACGGCGACCAAAGCGCCGAAGGCGAGCGGCATCAACAGGAACGCGCGCCGGGAGGGGCCGGTTCCGGCTGATTGTTTCGTATGATCAAACACAGTCTATTAGATTGTAGAATGGCCGCTCCGGTTTCGCTCTTCGGTGAAAGAGCGCAAGACGGAGGAGTCGCGGATTCGAAGCGACGCCGGGCTTTTCCGATCGGCCCTTGATCATCCCACGAAGCCGCCGTAGAAAAACTCGATTCTCACGTCTTTCGCTCTTCCGCCGACCGAGGCCCCAGGAATCAATTGATTCTTGAGTACGCCGTTTCTCAGAATAGTTTCGATCGCTCCGTCTTCGCTACCCTTGGCCTGCCATAGCGCGACCGACCACGCTTGGGCAATCCGTGCTAAATCGCGATCGGGGAAAAGGGCAAATACTTTCCGGTGATCTATCAGATCGACGAACTGATCCTTCTTGTGCATCGTGTTGTCCGAATTGGATTGATACTCCGCGAAGCTCCTGTCTTGCGCCGAATGCAACGCGCCTTCGCATATCCAGAGCTTGATTCTGGCGGTCGTCGTAGGGGGCAAGCCATGGGCCTTTAACTGGAGGATGAGATCATCCATGGTTACGGTGAGAGCGTTTGGGGCGTCGCACTTTTCGCGGTTCGCCAAAAAACGAAGGCCTCTGCTGCAATGAGCGTACCTCTTGTTCAGCCGAGACTCACGGAGCGAAGTCTAACGCGTCCTGCACTCGCGCGCCGACAGCCGGCGCGGGCCAGGCGCATGCGCCCAGTGCGGCGTGCTACGCTGACCCCGGTGACCAGTTACCATTACACTCTGCTTGGGGTTGTCGGCATTTTTCTTGCGTGGTCCGCCATTGAGCCCCACGACTATTTCACGTGGGTGCTCGAAGTGCTGCCGGCGGTGGTAGGATTCTTGCTGCTTGCTTATGCATGGGTTCGGCATGGGTTCCGGTTCACCACCTTCATTTACACGCTTGTGGCGATTCACGCGGTGATTCTCATCATCGGCGGACACTACACCTATGCCGAAGTGCCGTTGTTCAACTGGCTGCGGGACATCGGCATTTTCTCGCGCAACAACTACGACAAGATCGGCCACACGGCACAAGGCTTCTTTCCGGCGATGGTGACGCGCGAGGTGCTGATCCGGACGTCGCCGCTGAAGGGGAGCCGATGGCTGCCGTTCCTCGCAGGGTGCGTCTGCCTCGCCTTTAGCGCGTTCTACGAAATGATCGAGTGGTGGGTATCGGTGGCGACGGGCAGCGCCGGCGACTCGTTCCTCGGCACGCAAGGCTACATCTGGGACACGCAGTCCGATATGTTCCTCTGCATGGTTGGTTCGATGCTGGCGTTGGCCGTGTTGAGCCGTACGCATGACCGTGCTCTTGCCGCCATCCGATAGAATGGCGTGATGCAGACGCGCCGTCAGTTTCTTGGGACCGCGGCGGCGGCGGCGCAGACGCGCGCACGCCGGCCGAACGTGGTGTTCATCATGGCCGACGATGTTGGCTACGAGTGCTTCGGGCCGTACGGCAGCAAGCAGTATTCGACGCCGGTGCTGAACAAGCTCGCCGACAGCGGCGTTAAGTTTAGACACTGCTATTCGACGCCGCTGTGCACGCCGACGCGGGCCGCGCTGA
>JBGSME010000650.1:0-8348 GCA_041740335.1 Bryobacteraceae bacterium
CAATCGATGCCGGCAAGCATGTATTCTGCGAGAAGCCGATCGCCGTCGATGCCCCCGGCGTCCGCAGCGTGCTCGAAACGGCGCGCTTGGCGAAAGAGAAACGCCTCTCGCTGGTCGCCGGGTTCTGCTGGCGCTACTCAACCCATGTGATGGAGACCATGGCACAGGTGAAGAACGGCACGATCGGCAATGTCGTCGCCTACTATGCGACCTACCTGACCAGCCCGGTGAAGCCGATGCCTCCCGCCTCTGAACGCCCCGCCGGCATGAGCGACGTCGAGTGGCAGATCCGGAACTGGTATAACTTCTCCTATCTTTGCGGCGACGGCCTCGTCGAGCAAGCCGTGCACTCCGTGGATAAGATCGCGTGGGTGATGAACGATCAGCCGCCGGCTTCCTGCACCGCGGTGGGCGGACGCCAGATCCCGGCCCACGGCGGCAATATTTTCGACCATATCGAGGTGAACTACCTCTACCCGAACGGCGTGCGCGCCTTCATGGCGCAACGCCAGATCGAAAACTGCCACAACGAAAACACGGACTATATCCTTGGCACCAAAGGCTCCGCCACCATCGGCCGCGGGCCCATTCCTGTGATCGCCGGCGAAAAGAGCTGGCGCTTCGAAGGCCAGAAGAACGACATGTATCAAGCCGAGCATGACGCGCTGTTCGCCTCCATCCGCAAGGGTGAGCCGATCAACGACGGCGTCCGCATGGCCACCTCGACCATGCTTGCCATCATGGGCCGCATGGCCGCCTACACGGGCCAGCAGATCACGTGGGAAATGGCGATGAATTCACAGGAACAACTGTTCCCCGACGATCTCCGCTGGGATGGATCCTTCTCCCCCCCGGCGATGCCGCGCCCGGGTGTGACGCCGTTCCTCTGATGACTGCGCTGTTGATTCTGGCGCTGGCGGTGGATTTCGCTGGCGTGATCGCCCCGATCCTCGAGAAGAACTGTGCATCCTGCCACGGGCCGAAAAAAGCCGATGGCGGCCTCCGCGTCGATTCTCCCGCGGGCATCGCCAAGGCCGTGGTCGCCGGCTCTCCCGGGAAAAGCCGCTTGTATCTACGAACACTGCTGCCCGCGGGCCGTGCCGGAGCAATGCCTCCGGGCGGACCGTCGTTGAGCGACCCTGAGAAGGCAGCTCTCAAAACATGGATCGCCGAGGGTGCGAACTGGCCTGCCGGTCTCACCTTCGGGAAGAAAGTCCGCCGGGACGACGATCTCGCCCTAACCCGGAGCCTCCAAGAGCGGATCGCCAAGGCCGCCGCAGGTCCGTTCGAAAGCTACAAGCAAACCATCCCGGAAACTACCGTTGCTTTTGACATGCTGGCGATTCCGGCCGGCGAATTCATGATGGGCACGCCGGAAACCGAAGCGGGCCGGGGAAAAGATGAAGGCCCGCGGCATAAGGTAAAGGTGGAGCCGTTCTGGATGGGTAAAAACGAAGTTACCTGGGACGAGTATCGCCTCTTCATGTTTCCCAAGGACCCCGCCGACGAGTTGGTGGACGCCGTGAGCCGCCCCACGCGCCCCTACGTCGAAATGAGCTTCGGCATGGGGATCAACGGCTTTCCGGCGATCTCAATGACTCATCACGCCGCGAATAAATATGCCCAGTGGCTGAGCGCAAGAACAGGCCGCTTCTATCGCCTTCCCACGGAGGCAGAGTGGGAGTACGCGTGCCGCGCCGGCACCGGGACGGCTTATTCCTTCGGGGACGACGCATCCCAACTGGGCGAGTACGCCTGGTTCGCCGGCAACGCGACGGACAAGTATCAACTGGTAGGCAAGAAGAAACCCAACGCGTGGGGACTCCACGACATGCACGGCAACGTGCTCGAGTGGACCATCGATCAGTACTTACCGGATGCCTATTCGAAGCCGGAAGCGAGCACTCCCGGGTATTGGGTGAAGTCCACCAAGCCTTATCCGCATGTGGCGCGCGGCGGATCCTGGGCCGATCCGGAAGATTTGTGCCGCTGTGGAGCGCGCCGGGCTTCCGACCCATCGTGGAAGATGCAGGACCCGCAGTTGCCGAAGTCGATCTGGTATCACACCGATGCCCAGTGGCTGGGATTCCGGCTCGTTCGCCCCGTGCGCGTGCCGTCGGCCGAAGAGATGCACGCGTATTGGAACTCCCGCGTCGCGGAGGAGTAACGCACGGGCTCTGGTGAAGACATTGATCCGGTTTCCCTTGTGCTACCTGCTATGCGCAGTTCCTGCGAAGGTGAGCCTGCCATCCGTAAGCCGCACCGTCACGAGCCCGTTTGCGACCGGTAGGAGCGCAGCGCTTTCGTCGACGGAGAGAAAAGGCTGCCCACTGAGCCACCAGCCAAGGTCTGGGTCGGCCTTCAGTGCTAGTTGCGCCTGCGACTGGCCAACTAATTGGACGATATCGGCCGCAGACCAACTCTGGATGCGGTGGCCGGTAGTCGAGTAGATCTCAATCGCTACTCCTGTCGCCCTGTTCTCCCACTCCCCCAAGAAAACTGACACCCCCATCTCGCTGACGAGCACCGTCTTGGGCCCGTACCGGGCTTCAGTCATTAAACGTCTTGTCTTTCCGCGCCCCAGTAGCACGGCTGTACATAGCCCGTCCTTCCATTCGTTGCTGCCTTGTGGGCGAATCATTACACTAAATGTACGGTGCGCGGAATAGAATTTTCGGCTCAGGGGCGGGGGCGGCGTTTCATCCAACTCAGGCACGCATTCTTGAGCGCGCAAAACCATCGTCAGCGCAACGGCGGCGAAGAGACGAATTTTGGGTGAGTACATGGTTGCTCTCCTTCCATCATCCTACCGGATCGTTCGATCTACCGGATGGTTCGAATCGAGAGTGGCCTTTCCGGGAGCGAAGCCAGCGATACCGTTGTCCGGCTGCAGCTAAGGCAATTGCCAGCAACGGTAATGTGATCGACGGTTCCGGCACTGAAGATGAGCTGCCCACCTCACCACTCGGGTCTGATTCGAAGCCGAAGGAAGGGGCCGCAGGCTGACCGCTGGAATCGCTGACACTGATAAGTGAATCAGTCCCGATATCAGACGTATGGCGTGCTTCGTCGAAAGAGGGCGTCAAAGCGAACAGGAAGCTGTCATCGCTAGCTGCAACGGTCCACTTGATGAGCTTGCTCTGCCGGGCAGTTTCGATATCCTTGTCATCCAGGCTCCATAGGCCCAGCTTGTGCAGGCTCTCGAACAATGACGGATCGGGTCCCAGTAGGACCCGATCATGAGACATGACCCGCGTCAAACGATCGGCGCCATGATAGTCCTCCACGTTGAGGTGGTGCAACACTTCGTGCGGTAGGACCGTAGCCTCTGGGAAGGAGAGGTTGAAAAACGAAAAGCCCGTGCCGCGGTACGTAAATCCACGGACCCAGTCTTGGCTGAATCGCCCCGCGAAGATGAGCTTGACGGAGTCGTCCGGATACAGAGCATCTATTTTCCGAAGAAGTTCGCGATGGGCTTTGGGCATCAGTTTCCCGGCGCTCGGTCGGCCAATCTCCTTCACCGAGAATTTTGGATCGGAACTCGCCAGGATGAGTTGCACTCCCAACGGCTCAAGGACTCCATTTGCCACCATCATGTAGGTTTGGACAACATCAGGCGGTGCCCCGAAGAAACGGACTGGAATCTGACCGGTCGGTGAATCGATTGGTGCTGCTTTTGTCGGTTCGTTAATCAGCAGCCAAAAGCATATTAGTGCTACCCGGACTGTCGCTGGTACCATTTTGCTAAAGTTCATCATGCCCCCTAAGGCAACACACTGCTTCTGACGCCAACTGTACACCTATTGTTTCCGGTGGACGACGTAAAATCATAATATCTATCCAAAAAAGTGTGCGGAGTTAAATTTGTGTTTGCAAACTGATTTTTTGCGGGATATCATTTTCGTATGAGCGTCACCTTGCCTAACCTCCTGCAGTACCATTCTCACCTTACGCGAGACTTGGTTCGGTTATTTGAGGCGAAAAAGTGGGTGACGCCCCAATTTGAACCCAGAGGCACGGAAATGCGCACCCGCCTCTATGACGGAGAGCAATTGCGAAGGCTCCAGTTCCTCAACGACGCCTACGCTCAGGAATTTAGCAGCGCTCAGATCGAAGCCATCCTCAAAGAACCTGCCCGTCTCGAAAACGTTGGAGCATCGGCGCTTGCCAATGCCGCTCTCGAACTCGCCAACGTCGCCCTCCGTGGTGAAATCCAACGACTCGCCGACCGAGCTGCTCAACTAGGTTGTCAAATCCTGGACGCCGAGGTATGTTTTCTTTTTCTCGAATCCGAGACCAGAGTCGGTCAGATGGACCTGACTGCTCAGTGGAAGTGGGACAAACGCTCGGATCGTTTTACGCAACTGGACATTGGTCGGCGGTCCCGGTTGGACTACTCTAGTGCAGTCGTCAATGGATCTCCTCCCGTCAGCATCCCCCCGCCGATAGCCCAGAACGCGGATAGCGTCCAGTCTGGACCTTCTACAAAAGTATTTCGGCGATGTCGCCAGCCGATCGAGATTACCAATCGAAAGGTCACGAATCTCTTTGAGAGCGAGTTGGCGAGGTACGAACCCAGCCACCTGTCCGGGCGCTGCTATTCGTGGATCCGGATTCCAATCTTCGACCGAAAGAACCGTCCACTTGGTTTCGTTGTCGCGGAGAACCGCCTCGCGAACCAAGGGATTCCAAATGAGGTCACGAGCTTTGATACGCGGATCGAGAGATTGGGAGAGGCCTACGCAAGTTTGCTCAGCGGGATGCTCGAGTTGATACCTCACGTTATCGCCCTTCAAAGGCTCGCCGTGCCGTTTCAGAAGCGGGCTTCGATTCGAGGATATTTCCGGGAAGTCCTGCGAGTCGCACTCTTCATGGCCCGGGGCTACCGAGGGGAGGCTACGCTCGTTGACTTGTCGAACGCTAACGGTCGTACCGGACTTTCAATCGTTTCCCGACTAGGACCCAGCCAGGACGGAATCACGTGGCGGTCAATACCCTCGGTCAACTCGCCCAAAACCTCACACTCCGCTTCCCAGTTCCCGAGGCGCAGCATCACCCAGGAAGTCTTCGAGCGAAACGAAGCCCAACTGGTCCGCGATGTCCTCAAGGCTCCGGTCTACCATCCATGTAACGAAGCCACACGTAGCCAACTGACCGTACCGATTCGAGACCCTTTGTCGGGTCAGGCAATAGGGACCATCAATGTCGAATCGCACATCGTTGGCGGCTTCGATGAGACCGACCGGCAATCTCTGACCGACCTAGCCCATCACGCAGGCCTCTTCGCCTCCATGGCAATGGCGCGCGACAGCGTCATCGACCTATTTCGAAGCTCCGTTCCCGAATTTCACAAAGACGGATCCCTCCAGTTGCTATTGGACACCGTCACCGCGGCCACGGGATATCGAGGGCTCATCTACGTCGCGGACTATCGCGCGGCGATGCTGCGGATTAGCGCAAAGAGTCCAGACCTGGAGATCTCGGAAGAGGACGAGCGATTGCTTCACCCCTTTAACGCCCAAGCTCTTGCAACAAAGGTGTTTTTCGATCGCGAACCCTACTTCGCCACCGATCCGACCAATGATCTGTGGGTTTGTCCGATAGGGTATCGCGCAATTGGGTCACCCAAGGGACCGCTGCTTGGAATTCCGGTGACCTTCGGGCAAATTGTAGTAGGCGCACTGGTGCTATGGGGCACCCACGGACATGTTCCGGTAGCTGTCGACGCTGAGCGGCTGAGACCGCTAGTCACCTTGGTCGTCTCCACCGAGTCCAGCGCGCGCCAAGCCCGGATTCATGACATGATTCGCCTTGGTAAGCCCCTTGATGAGATCATGGCTGCTGCCCTCGAAGAGCTTTGTCGCGTGGCTGACCGGAGTCGTTTGATGCAATTCGTTTCTTCGGATACTGTCGAGTGCTTGGGATCCCGAGCTCTCCAGTACGAGCAGAATGACCGCTATCGCGGTCGCACCGTCCCCACACAAGCCAGTAAATTTTTCGACGCCTTCAAGGGCGCTAGTCCGTGCCGGGCCGTTCACCAGGATCCGAGGCTCCTTGGTCCCGACCCGCTGGCACATAACTGGGACCGGCCCTCAGACCTCGACTTCTACATGCTTCCCCTCTACGTCATTCAGAACGAAGACCAATCCTCCAAACCCTTTGCCTTGTGGGGATACGCGAGTGTAGATAATGTCTACACTCGGCGCCCGATCAAGACCGTCTTCGTGGAGGAAGCTCTTGAGCAAATCGGGAGCCTCCTAGAACTGGCGCTCGCGCACTCCGCTCTGCGCCCGCGCTGAAATCGTTCCCGGAACGACCGCGAGCGCGATTTGATTTGATATGTCAGTGCTGATCAGGAGATCGAAATCATTGATATGGCGAGCGTCGGCTCATACGGGAAATTCACGAGATTGTGTCAACACCGGTTGAAAATCCGCTACCCAACAACCGGTGGTGGGTGACGGTTGCGGCCGGTCACCAGAGAATGGAACCCGGCCAAGAGAAAGCGGAGACGGGGTCCGGTGGAGACCGGCCCGCCAAGGAACTCCCGCGTCGCGGAGGAGTAACGCACGGCCGGCCAGAAGGTTACTGCCCCACACCTTCAATCGCCCACTTAGCGCGCGCGATACCGACCACCATCAACTCCATATCCTCGGTACCGGTGTTCTCGATGGAATGGACCTCATTGAGAAAAACGGGAATAGCATCGTCCTTGGCCACCGGGGCGGACTCCTTTCCAACGCGGACCGCGCCCTTACCGTTGATCACGTAATAAAATTCCTCGACACCCTCGTGGCGATGGCTTCCCGTGGAGGCGCCCGGGGGAATCGTGACGTGATCCACATAGGACCAGTTCGTGTAAAAAACTTCGGGCATAAGAGCGCGGCGGTAGCGAATGGAGCTCTTGCCGCCGTGGAATGTGGCGGCATCCTTCAGCAGCGTTTTGTCGAGCCGCATGGTGATGAAGACCGGCTTGGCGTCGAGGGAAGCACCGACGCGATCGTCACCAAGGTCGGTGTTGTCATACTTGCCTTTGATGCTGCCCACCGCGATATTCATCCATTGAACCGGCTTGCCGGTGTGGTTGTAAATCGCGTGCGAGTGGCCCATCCGGCAGGGCGCGCCGGCGGGCCCGTTCAATACCGAGGTTCGGCCGTCGATGGTGAACTGCGCCTCGCCATCGAGGATGACGAACATCTCTTCCATGTGGTTGTGGAAGTGGTGGCCGATGCCGCCGCCGGGCGGAAGCACGCCGCGATGCAGAAAAATCAGGTTCGTACTGAGTGTCTGTGCATCGAACAAGCCGATGTAATGCAGTTCGCCGGCGCCGCCGTGAACGGACTTTGCGTGGCGGAACTTGGTGGCATCCATATGGGCGATGCGCTGCGGGAGCGGATCGCGGGCAAGCAGGGGCAGAACGCAGAAGGCAAGTAAGGCAGCACGCATCATTTCTTCTCCACGTGATAGTCGAAGGGTCCGTCGGTGTAGAAAAGGATCTCGGATTCCTCGAGGGCTTCGAGCGGTCCATGGGCCTCCATCACCGCGGCGTAATGGAAACTTCCCGGCGTCCACACCGCGCCAGGCGCTTTGATCCGTCCTTTCAAAACATAGATCGAATGGCCGCACTTGGTGTGATAGTGGCGCGGCTCGACATAACCTTTCGGAAACTTGACGATGGCCGAGGACAGTTGGTTGTCCTTATTGTCATGCAGCAGACGCTGCATCAATCCCGGAGGAGCACCGGGGGGCGTGACCGGCTCCCAGGCGATCCGTTTGGCCTGGACTAGAAATGACTTCTCGCCCGCCGCCATTGCCACCGCCAGCAATACCGCAAATCCGATCGACAACATTTTCATATCGCCATCAATCATACCTCCCATCGACGAACCAGCGCCCGCTGAAGAACTCGCGGTAGACGCGATACAAAGCACCGTCGCTCAAGGCGAGGTCCCAATCGTCGCGAGCCCATGGGGATTCGGTCCACCAATCGCCCGAGGTCCGCCACGGGCCGGCTACGGCAATAACATTTCCTTCGATTCGTTCGGCGCGGAGCCTGGCCGGAGGGCCGCCGGACGGGGACACCTGCGCCGCCACCGGAGGCCGGAATCGGCGCACAGCAAGGGTGGAGGGCAGAGGCGTGAGATCGATTTTCGAAGCCGCGAAAGGCTGCGCCACCCGAAATGCGCCGGGGCGGTGCGTGTCCACTAACTCCGGCGACCCGACGTTGGCTTCGCCGGCGATGGCACGGATCCGCTTGAGTGTAAGTTCCAGTTTTTCCGGCTCCGGCGTAGGAGGCAGAAACAGGCCTTCCTGTAGCGCTCGCGGCTTGGCCGGTTCGGCCGTGATGG
>JBGSME010000651.1:0-8510 GCA_041740335.1 Bryobacteraceae bacterium
AGCCCCGGCCAGTCGAGCGCTGTCTCCGCGGTGGCCGCCTTCAACCCCGCCGTCGACCTCGTCTCGTTCGGGAAGAAGGCCGCGGGCAACGCCACCAATAGCGTCGCGGCCTTCCTCGGATCTACCTACACCGCCAATCCAGCGGTTTGGGAACTGGCCACCCCAATCACCCACGTATCGAAGAAATCCGCGCGATTCCTGTTCCTCCACGGCGACGCCGATACCACCGTGCCCATCCAGCAATCGCTCGACATGCAGAAGAAGCTCGAAGCCGCCGGCATCGAAACTTCAATATTGACTGCCCCCGGCGCAGCTCACGGCTTCTTCAACCGCCCGCCATGGTTCACCCCCACTCTCGAACGGATGGAGCAGTTCTTCATCAAAACGCTACGATAAGCACGAAAGGAAACCACTATGAAACCGCTCGCCATTGCTTCCGCAATCCTCGCGCTTGCCGGCCTTGCCGCCGCGCAGGTAAAGACCGGCAAAAGCCGGCCGCTCGAAACCAAGGTCTGGATGAAGGCCGTCAACCAGCCCCACTGCGGCGCGCTCGCCAAGATGCTGAAGGCCGGCATTAGCGACGACGCCGGCTGGGCCGAAGCCAAAGTTCACGCTGAGATGCTGGCCGAGTCCGGACATGTCCTGATGGCCGACGGCCGCTGCCCGGATTCCACTTGGGCCAACGCATCCAAGGATCTCCGCGAGGGTTCAGAAGCGACCTTGAAAGCCATCGAAGCCAAGAACTCGGCCCAGGCCAACACCGAATTCGCCAAGGTGCTGAGTTCCTGCAAAGGGTGCCACGCCGCCCACAAGAAATAAAGCAACGTGCGTACAAACTACCGCCTTCTAACTGCCTTCGCCCTGCTCGGCGGCCTACTACCTGCCACGGCCGCCGACCGCGAAGTTTGGGAACCTATCTTCAACGGAAAGGACCTGGATGGCTGGGTCGTAAAGCTCGCTCATCATAACCTCCTCGATAACTTCGGAGATACCTTCCGCGTCGAGAACGGTATCCTCCGCGTATCCTACGATCGCTATCCCGAGTTCGGTGAAAGATTCGGCCATCTTTTCTACACAAAAAAACTCTCACACTTCAAGCTGCGAATCGAGTATCGCTTCTTCGGCGAACAGGTGAAGGGCGGGCCCGCCTACGCCAGGCTCAACAGCGGTGTGATGTTTCACTCGCAGCCGCCGGGCACCATCCTCAAGGACCAGAACTGGCCCATCTCAGTGGAAGCCCAGTTCCTCGCCGGCGGCCGGACCACCATGAACGTCTGTACGCCCGGAACCGAGATTTACCAGAATGGCCAAATGGTAACAGCCCACTGCACCAATTCCACGTCAAAAAAATACAGGGGCGACGAGTGGGTTACCGTTGAACTCGAAGTCCTCGGCTCCGAACACGTCCGCCATCGCATCGGAGACCAGCTTGTGCTCGAGTATGAACGGCCCATGATCGGCGGAGGCGTGGCCGCGGGGTTCGACCCCGAATTCAAGAAGGACGGCACTGTGCTCTCGGAAGGCTACATCGGCCTGCAGTCGGAAAGCCAGCCAGTGGAATTCCGCCGCGTGGAGTTGCTCAACCTCACCGGCTGTATGAATCCCAAGGCCGCTAACTTCAAATCCTATTTTGTGAACCGCGACGACTCCGGCTGCATCCCGCGGTAACCACTAACTAAGGACGAAGCCCCGCCAGCGCCATCAGATTCCCCCGAATCGTTTCGCAAATCGCCTCCAACGGCAGATCGTTGTCGTCGAATCCGAAAGGACCCTCTATCTCCACCCCGATCTCCTCGATTCCGAAGAACACATAGGCCACCATCATTACGTCCACCACGGTCGCCCAGCCGTAGGTCGCCACCAGCGCGAACGGCAGCGTGAACGTGTAGATCACCAACGCCCGCCGCAGGTGTACCACGTAGGCGAAGGGAAGCGGCGTCTTCCGGATCCGCTCGCAGCCGCCCAGATAGTCAACCAGCAACTGCACGTTTTGATCCGCCGCCATCTGCACGATATCGGTCATGTAACCGCGCCGCCGCGCGTCCGCCAGACACTCGCTGATCTCGAGCGCGACCGCCAGCGGCGGATGCTCGGCCGCTTCCACCCGCGCTGCATCTTCTTCCCGCAGCCCGCCTACGTCACGGCCCACGCCTTTCATGCCCCGCAGCGAATGCATCGCCGCGTAGGGAAACAACGCCGTCCAGCGCGACAGCCGTTCCACCAACTCGCGATCCTCCCGGAAATGGACCATCCCCATCCGCACAACGTTCCGAGTCTCATTGACGATCCCACCCCAGAGCTTTCGTCCTTCCCAGAACCTGTCATAGGAAGCATTGGTTCGGAATACGAGGAGCAAGCCCAGCGCCAGCCCAACCAGAGCATGCAAGGTGGATGGGATCGCCAACCGGACCCCGAGTTCATACGCCGCCACCACCCCCACCGTCCAAACCACGCACGCCGCCACCCGGCCGAGAATCTCCTTCACCATCGAACCCTTGATGTCGAAGAAGTGGTCCAGCCACGAATGTGGATCGTAGTCGATCATCTCTTAGAAACTGTACCGGAATCCAGCCATCGCATGGGAATTCCGGTTGAACTGCCCGAGAAAATCAGACGACTTGCCGCCGATCCATGTCGCCGACATCGTCGCTCTCCAATGCGCCGAGAGTTCTTCGGAATATTCAAAACGCACCCACACCCCCTTACCCGTGTCCCGCACCGCCGTCTCGATTGCCACCGAACGCCGCGGACCCAATGTGTACCCCGCGCGCCCAAGAAACGAGCGCGCAAATCCGCGGTCCGGCGCAAAGGCCAATGGATTTCGCCGCGCCGTCACCGCCTCGCCCGCATACCCGCCCACAAAAACCCATTCCCCATGCGTCCGCTCACCTTGAATCACATAGAGCACATACTCATCGGCCGCCGCCGTCCCGCTCTGAAAGTACGCCGCCTCGGCCTTCACCGTCAGCCACGGCAACGGCACCGCCACGTCTCCACCGTACAACCGCAGCTTCGGATGATATCGCGAAAATCGCAGCGCACCCTCCCGCCGGTCCACCGCGCCGGTAAGCAACGGCAGATGATGGAAGCCATCGTAGATCACAGCGGAAAACTCGTAGCCTCGACCCATGTGGCCCCATCGCGCGCCGAACTGCGTCCGCCCAGGCAGCCTGGACCCGTCATCGATCAGCCGTATCTCCCGGGCATCCTCCGGCACCGGCGCCCACCGCTGGTTGAACAGCGGCGTGCGGCTTGGCGTGAAGAATGGCGACGTCACCAGATCCAATGTATCCGCGCCTCGCTCCAACGTTACACGCGCCGCCGTCACACCCAGAAACTCGTTGTCGGTAACACTCAAATAGTCCCGCGGCGCGAACCGGTCCGTCGGGTTGAGAATGTCCGCCTTGCCCCACCGGATGAATTGTTTCCCCGCCTCCACAGTAATCCCGGACCGGTGCCACGCCACGCTCGCCCGCCGCAGCGAGAACGCCGGACGCTGCATTCGCCGGTCCCTCCAGTCCATCCGCGCCTCGCGCTCCACTTGCCTGTGCGTGTCCGTTCGCGCGTCGAACGCCCCATAAAATTTCAGCGACGGCCCCGCTTCGTAGGAGCCTTCCCACCTCAGCAACCCCTCGCCGACAACGCGGCCGCTGTCCCCCGGCGCAGTCTGCGGATAAATCGTCGACCGAAGCTCCAGGAATCCGCGCTGCTCGAACTTCTGGCACCAAGCCACCGCCGCCAGCATGGCAAGAACCGCAATGCGCATCAGCGTCTTCTCAGCGCCTGCAGCGTAAATTCATCCTTTTGCATTGCGATGTTATAGTCAAGCTTCTCGAATTTCAGCACCGTTCGCGATTTCCGCCCCGCGTCCAGAACTTCGATTACCCGCGCCGTCCAGATCCCCTTCACCGGCTCGAAGTTCTTGTATTCGATCCGCCGGACTAACTGATCGCCCTTGAACGCATCCACCCGCGCGAAGCCGTAAATATCTTTCCGGATCCACACATGCGAATGCGTGTACTGGGACCGCTTTCCCTCCACCGGCTTCGATTCCAGCTTCCAACACGCCTTCCCTTCGATCGCCTCCTCGCCCAGCACCTTATAAATAAACTGATCGGCGTCCCGCTCCTCGAGATCTTCAAAACTGAAATCGGTACCGAAGAATCGCGTAGACCGGTCCTGCAGCGCGATCCTCCGGTCCCTCTGCAGCGCCGGCGTCCACATCCATTGATCCGAAGCGCGATCCTTGTGATTGTGGATCAGGATCGCTACGCCTTTCACTTCCGCCGGGGCCGTAAAACGCAATACGGCTTTCGAATCGCCGAACGACCCCAGCCGGTCGTACTGCCAGCGCTTCTCCGTCACCCGGCTGCGCGCATCGGTCACGGTGAGCGTTCCTTCGTACCTTTGCGAATCGGCCTGCGTGCGCTTTTGCGCCTCTGTTACGATCTGCTGGGCATCCTGCCCGTAGGCGGCCGATAGGCAAGCGGCTATCAGCCACGACAGCGTTCTATTCATATTCAAGAGACTCCACAAGCGAAGCGCGCACCGCTGCCTCCCCAGGCCATAGTGCCGCCAGCAACGCCGCGCCCAGGATCACTGGGAACAGTGCCGCGGCGAAGAGAATCGGATACTGATACGGAAGCACCAAACCTCCCACATCGCGGCTCACCATATCTAAGTTGTAGTAGAGCACCACCGCCCCCATACCCAAGCCCAGAATCAGACCGATCAACCCGATCGCCGCCGCTTCCATCCATATCGTGTGCCGAACCTGCGATCGCAACGCCCCCACCGCCTGCATCACGCCCAACTCACGCCGCCGGTCCGTAATCGACACCGTCAACGTGTTCACAATTCCCAGAATCGCAACCAGCAACGCCACCGCCAACTGCAAGTATGTCATTCCGAACCATTGATTGGTTGCGTCCAGCACGAACTTCCGCAGTTCGGCATTGGTGAACACAAACACTTTCCGCCGGGACTCCAGCTTTCGGATCAATTCCCGTCGCACCGCCTCTGGATCCGCGCCAGGCTTCAGATGCACCCGAAACAAATTTGCAGTGTCATCCCGCCATAGCTTCAGGTATAACTTCCGGTCCATGAAAAACGCTCCGCGCTGATCGGAGAAATCGACGATCGTCCCCAGGATCGGAAGCGCCACCCGCCCCGAGGGCGTATCCACGTTCAGCTTGTCTCCTTTGTGCAGCTTCCGGATCCGCGCCATCGCATCCGAAAGATACACGCCCTCACCGCGTTCGGTTTCGCTAAGGATCTCGCTCATCGAGCCTTCCACCGTCCGCACCTTCACCCGCCGCCGGCTATAGTCGGTGTCAAGCGCGATCAGCATCGCCGGAAGGCCGTCCACTAGCACCCGCGCGTTACGGATCGCAGCCACCTCATCCACCTCCGGCAGCACCGCGATCTCCTCGCCCACCCCAATCGGAAACCGGTACTGCCGCGCCGTGATGCTCTCCGTTGGAGCCACTACCAGCTCCGGATTCAACACTTCGTGCATCCATTCGATGACCGACGAAAAAATCGCCCCGGCCATACCCGCGAAGCCCACCGCCAGCGCCAGCGACAACATCAATGCCGACACTGTCGCCGACGTCCGCCGCGGCGCCAGTATCAGACTATCCGCCGCCAATGCGCCCTCCACCGGCCGGATCCACTTGAGCAACGGTCGCAGCCCGCGCGCCAGCCATTCCGACAAAGATGGCGCAAGCAGTACCATCGCCAGCACGCTCAGTAGGTACCCGCCGTAGAACACACGATCGTCGCTCCCCATCGCCAACGCCAGAATCGACGCACCCGTCACCACGAACGCCAGCCATCGCCGGATCCGATTCTCGCCTGCTCCCAACACCTGCGTCTCCCCCTTCCGCAGCGCTTTCACCGGATCCACACTCGCCGCCGCCCGCGCCGGAAGCCAGCCTCCCGCGATACTCACTCCAATCCCGATCGCCATTGCAATCGCGATCAGCGTCCAGTCCCACGCGATCTCTTCCACCACCTGCGCGTTGCCGTAAACCTCCCGCACCAGATAGCTCAAAAATGGAGATACTCCGCGAGCCAACAGGAGCCCCGCCCATATACCGATCGCCGACGCAACCACTCCCGCAAGCGCGCTCTCACCGATAAACATCGCCAGGACCTTCCCTCTCGACGCCCCCAACGCGCGCAGGATTCCAATCTCGGTGCGCCGCTGCGTGATCGCGATCGAAAACGAGTTGTAGATCAAAAACACACCGATCAGCAGCGCAAACAGACTCGTGATATTCACCGTGATCGCCAGCCCGCGCGCGATCGAATCGAAGTGCCTCCCGCGGTTTGAAGGTGCTTCCACTTCATATCCAGCGCCCAGCGCCGCCGCCACCTTTGCCTGGCACTCCTCAACGGTGTGGCCCTCGGCAACTCCAATATCGATCCGGTCAAACATCCGCCCACGCCCGAATATCAACTGTGCCGCGTAGACGTCCATCACCGCCACGTTCCCGCCAAACGCGCTCGCCAAACCGCCCGCCTTCATGATCCCCCGCACCGTGAACTCGCGCGGGCCCTCCATCGTCCCCAACTCAATCTTCTGTCCGCGCACGATTCCGTTCGCCTGCGCGAACTGCTTGCTCAGAATCAACGAATCGGGTTGTGCCAGGAACACGAGCGGGTCGTCGATCACATCGCCGTCACCCGCCCCCTCTTCCAGATCGTAATCGCGCAAACTGCGGTCGCCCGTCATGTCCACGCCCAGCACCAGGATGTTGCCTTTGCCCGCGAGATTGAGCACCGCTTCGATCACCGGTGACGCCGCCGCCACCTCGCGTAAATCCTGCACCTTCTCGAGCGCCTCTTCCGGAAATCCCGTTTCCCCCGCCGTCACCTGCAATTGCGTTTTCCCCGCGATCCGATCGATCGTTCGCTGAAACGCCCGGCTCACCGTCTGGTTCGCCGTGTGCATCCCCACGAATACCGCCACCCCAAGCACGATGCCCGCCAGCGTCAACGCGGACCGCAGCTTGTGCTTGCGCACATAGGGCCAGGTCAACAACCGAAGCATCATGAGCGCATCTTCGCTTCCTGCCGCCGGTCTTCCACCACGCGGCCGTCCCGTAGCGTGATCACGCGCCCGCAACTGGCCGCCACCGTCATATCGTGCGTCACGATCAGCACCGTGTTCTTCAACTGCGCGTGCAAATCGCCGATCAGCTTCAGGATCTCCGTCCCCGTCGCCGAGTCCAGATTCCCCGTCGGCTCATCGGCCAGCAGGATCGGCGGATACACGGAAAGCGCTCGCGCGATCGCAACTCGCTGCCGCTCACCGCCCGACAATTCCTCCGGTAAATGCTCCAGTCGCCCGCCGAGCTTCACCGTCTCCAGCAGTTCCCTCGCACGCGCGTCCGCTTTCCCCCGGTTCCAGCCGCGCAGGTGCAGCGGCAACGCGACATTCTCCAGACACGATAGGCTCGGCAGCAAATTGAAGAACTGGAAAACGAAGCCGATCTTGTCTCGCCTTACACGCGTCATCCCATCATCGTCGAGCGCTGCCATCTGCTCCCCGGCGATCGAAATCGCCCCATTAGTCGGACGGTCCAAGCCCCCGATCAGGTTCAGCATCGTCGACTTGCCGGAGCCCGACGGCCCCACGATCGCCACCATTTCGCCGCCCTCGATCTGCAAGTCCAGCGGATGCAGTGCGGTTACTTTTCGCTTCCCATCAAATGATTTCGATATCCCGGTTAGAACGATCATCGGTTCCCACGTACAATATCTAGATTGCCACACAGAGCCGTGAAGACAGGTCCGCGATGAGGATCGGCGTCGACGCCGGCGGCACCTTCACTGACTTCATCATCCTCCACGATGGCGGCCGCCTCGAAAGTTTCAAGATTCGCTCCAACCCCGCCGACCCGGCCTCGGTGATCCTCGAAGGCCTCGCACGCGCCGCCGGCTCCGCCCCCGCCCACGTCATCCACGGCTCCACCGTAGCCACCAACGCCCTCCTCGAACGGAAGGGCTCCCGAACGGCATTCGTCACCACCGCCGGCTTTGAGGACCTTCTATCCATCGCACGCCAAAACCGCCGCGAGTTGTACAACCTCACCCCGATCCCCCATCAGCCACTGGTCCCGCGGGATCTTTGCGCCGGCGTCGGCGAACGCACATACTTCGACGGCTCGGTGGTGGCCCAACCCTCGCAGGAGAGAGTTGCCCGGTTGGGCCGCCGCCTTCTTCGAGCCGGAGTGCAGTCGGTTGCGATCTGCTTTCTGCACTCATACGGAAACGCGCAAAACGAGCGCAAAGTAGCTCACTGGCTCAAGGAATTTTTCCCCTACGTCTCCGCCTCCCACGACGTCGCCCCGGAGTTCCGCGAATACGAACGCGCCTCCACCACCGTCATCAACGCCTATGTCGGCCCGCTGATGGACCAATACCTCGCCCGGCTCGAGCGCGCCTGTGGCCGCCGGCGGCCAATCACCATCATGCAGTCCAACGGCGGCGCAATCTCGGCC
>JBGSME010000652.1:0-5874 GCA_041740335.1 Bryobacteraceae bacterium
ACACCCGCCCCAACGACACCATCACCAACGTTCTGTTCTCAGCCAATGGTGCGCCTGTTGCCGCCACCGACGTCTTCGTCGACGGCTCTTCGAACACCGTCAACGTCAACCGCGGCGTCAACATCTCCCAATGGGTGCCTGCTGTCGATTCCATCGCCGAGTTCAAACTCGAGGTGGGTACCGTGCCCGCCGAGTTCGGCCGCTCCGGCGGTAGCGCTACAAACATGGTGATCAAGTCCGGAACCAATCGCCTCAACGGTACCGTCTATAACTTCCTCCGTAACTCCGCCCTCGACGCCAATCAGTACTTCGCCCGCGGAAGCGGCACTCCCCTCGCCGCTTTTACCGCGAACACCTTCGGTGTCTCCGTGGGCGGACCCGTGTACTTCCCGGGCCTCTACAACGGCCGCGACCGCACTTTCTGGTTCGCCAGCTACGAAGGCGCGCGCGAAGGCAACGGCTTGAATCGCACGGCCTCGGTGCCCACCGCCAAGATGCGCTCTGGCGACTTTTCCGAAGTTACAGCGGCCATTTACGATCCTTTCTCCGTCGCAACCGTCAACGGCGCGCCTACCCGCACCCCCTTCGCCGGCAACATCATTCCACCCACCCGCCAGGACACCGTGGCGCGTAACATGATGAGCTTCTTCCCGGAAGCCAACCGCCCCAGTTCCTCCGCCACGCAGCCGTGGGTACAGAACTTCGGCTTCTCCGATAAGTGGCCGCGCAACTATAATATGTTCGTCACCAAGATTGACCATCGATTCTCCGAAAGACTCAACACCTTCCTGCGCGTCAACTACGGCACCGCTCTGCTGGTGTTTCCGCACGAATTCGATGGCATCGCCTCGCCCGGACGCAACATCGTCAACCGGCCCCATTTTGGCGTGAGTTGGGGCAACACTCTGCTGATCAACAATCGCACCACCTTCGACGTTCGCCTCGGCTTCTCACGCGCGCGAGAAGACAACAAGCCATTCTCCGCCGGCTTTGACCTCACCTCGCTCGGGTTTCCATCGAGCTACGTTCCCCTCACGCAAGAGCAGGCCTTTCCAACCATCCGCGTCACTGGATTTCAGGGCCTCGCCGGTTCGCCGCTTATCTTCGATCCTGGCCAAACCTACAGCCTCCAAACGAACGTCTCTCAACAGCGTGGGCGCCATGTGATGAAAGCGGGTATCGATTTCCGCTTGCTCTACGGCAACTTCTTCCGAAACCTCAATCCCAGCGGGACCTTTTCCTACGGGAACGCCTGGTCCAACGGTCCTCGCGCCGACACGCCCGCCTCCAACACTGGCTTCCCGATGGCATCTTTCCTGCTCGGCCTCGGTAGCGGTTCGCTCGACAACAACACCGGCGTGTCGATTCTCAACAAATACTACGGCTTCTTCTTCCAGGACGACTGGCGCATCACGAACAAACTGACTCTGAACATCGGCCTGCGCTACGAATACGAATCGCCTCGCACCGAACGCTACAACCGCACTACGCGGGGCTTCGATCGTAACGCCACCAGCCCGCTTCGTGTGCCGGGCTTCGATCTCCACGGCGGCCTCGTCTACGCTGCGCAGAACGGCCTCCCGCGCGGCATCTATGCCCCGGACCGTAATAACTTCGCGCCGCGCATCGGCTTCGCGTATTCGCTTAGCGCTCGCACCATCGTTCGCGGCGGCTACGCGCTCCACTATATTCCCGTGGTCGGTTCCGTCGACTCCGTGGGTTACTCCACCACCACCACCGTTGTAACGTCGGAAGACGGCATCACTCCCAAAGACCGTCTCAGCAACCCCTTCCCCACTGGCCTGCTGCCCGCCGCCGGCAATTCGCTGGGTCTCGCCACACTGATCGGCCAGAACATTTCATTCGTCGAACCCGGCGACGTAACCCCGAAGCTTCACACGTGGAACTTCAATATTCAGCGAGAAGTGTTCGCCCGCAGCCTGTTCCAGATCGGCTATATCGGCAGCCGCGGTATCAATCTCGCGAGCGAAGTCTCGATCGGCAACAACATCACTGACAACATCAACCAAGTCCCGAGCCAGAACCTCCAGCTCGGCCGCTCGTTGCTCGAAGTGGTGCCGAACCCGTTCTTCGGCGTGATCACTGCCGGCCCGCTCGCCGGACGGAACGTCCAGCGCCAGCAACTGCTGCGGCCATACCCGCAATTCCAGAACATCACTCGGAACCTGCCCACCTTCGGTAACTCCGTCTATCACTCACTCCAAGCCAAGTTCGAACAGCGCATGTGGCGCGGACTTACCTCGCTCATCTCCTATACTTACTCGAAAAACATTGGCGATCTGGGCGCTTACCAGGACTATGGCAACCGTAGCGTTGAGCGTGCGCCGATGGCGTTCGATGTGCCTCATCGCCTCACCACGACCATCTCCTGGGACGTACCGGTAGGCCACGGCCGAAAATTCCTTGGCACCGCTTCCAAAGCCGTTGACCTCGCCATCGGACAGTGGAACATCGCGATGTTCAATACGTTCCAATCGGGCTTCCCGCTCAGCTTCGGCGTGAATCAGAACACACTGTTCCTCACCGGAGCGGGCGGCCAGCGGCCCAACGTCACGGGCGATCCAAACGCCGGCATCTCGGGCTCCATCACGGATCGTATTTCCCGCTACTTTAATACCGCCGCTTTCACCCAACCCGCCGACTTCACGTTCGGGAACGCCGGTCCGCGCGTCGGATGGCTGCGCAATCCGGGGATGAACAACTTCAATCTCACGCTCACCAAGCAGTTCGTCATCACCGAGCGTTTCAAGCTAAACCTGCGGGCTTCGTCGTTCAACCTCATGAACCACCCCGTCTTCGCCGGACCCAACACCACGCTCGGCGCCGCCGGTTCGTTCGGCCGCATCTTCAGCCAGGCGAATCTGAACCGCCAAACGGAGGTCGTGATGCGGCTCTATTTTTGAGGGCCTATTTTTGAGCTCCGTCTGGCCGCCGGGCATGGTATGATCGAACGTGCCTGATCGAGTTCTGGGTGTGATACCCGCCCGGTTTCAGTCTTCTCGATTCCCGGGCAAATCTCTCGCCAGACTCGGCGGCAAGCCACTCATCCAGCACGTCTTCGAGAAAGCCTCGCAAGCGCAGCTCCTTAGCTCTGTGGTCGTCGCCACCGACGACATACGGATCCGCGATGCGGTTCTCGCATTCGGCGCGCCGGTGGTGATGACGCGCCCCGATCACCCGTCCGGCACCGATCGTGTCGCCGAGGCCGCCACCGCCGATTCTGCATCCGTCATCGTTAACATCCAGGGCGACGAACCGCTCATCGATCCCGCCGCCATCGATGCGGCCGCCGCGTGCCTTCTCGCCGATCCCGCTCTTCCCATGGCCACGCTCAAGAAGCGCATCGAGAACGCCGACGAGATCACCAACCCGAACGTTGTAAAGGTCGTCACCGGACTCGCGGGCGACGCCATCTACTTTTCGCGCAACCCCATCCCTTATGACCGGGCCGGGGGCGCAGTCTATTTCAAACACATCGGTCTCTACGTCTATCGCCGCGATTTTCTGCTTCGCTACTCGTCTCTTCCCGTCGGCCCGCTCGAGAAAGTGGAGTGCCTTGAGCAGTTGCGTGCGCTCGAGAACGGCTGCCGCATCCGCGTCGTCGAGACCCAGTACGAATCCATTGGCGTCGACACGCCGGAAGATCTGGAGGCGGTCTCACGGTTCTTTAGTTTGAACGTGCCCGTGGCGCCGGAATGATGTAAGTGACGGAAGGAGGGGAATGGCCAAGTATATCTTCGTGACAGGCGGCGTGGTTAGTTCGCTGGGGAAAGGGATCGCGGCGGCGTCTATCGGCTGCCTGCTCGAGAGCCGCGGACTCCGCGTCACGCTTCAAAAGTTCGATCCGTATCTGAACGTCGACCCGGGAACCATGAGTCCCTTCCAGCACGGCGAAGTCTTCGTCACCGACGATGGCGCCGAAACCGATCTTGATCTCGGCCACTACGAACGCTTCACCCACGCGCACCTTACTCAAGCCAACAACCTGACCTCCGGCCGTCTCTACGAACAGATTATCGCCCGCGAACGCCGTGGCGACTATCTCGGCAACACAGTCCAGGTAATCCCCCACGTCACCAACGAAATCAAAGCCACGGCGCGCAAGGTATCCCCCGGCGTCGATGTCGTCATCGTCGAGATCGGCGGTACCGTCGGCGACATCGAATCGCTCCCATTCCTCGAAGCCATCCGCCAGTTGCGCCACGAGCTTGGCCGCGAGAATACGTGCTTCGTCCACGTGACGCTCGTCCCATGGATCGCCGCCGCCCAAGAACTCAAGACCAAGCCCACACAGCACAGCGTGAAGGAACTCCGCGCAATCGGTATTCAGCCCGATGTGCTCCTTTGCCGCAGCGAAAAGCCTATCTCTCAGGATCTCAAGGAAAAGATTGCACTGTTCTGCGACGTGGACGCCGAAGCTGTCATTGAAGCCCGCGACGTCGATTCCGTCTACGAGGTTCCCCTCGAACTCGCCGCCCAGCGCACGGACGAGATCATTCTCAAGATGCTTCGCCTGCCGGCCGCCGAACGCGACCTCACCCGCTGGACTGACATGCTCTCCCGCCTCAAGAATCCACGCGGGGTTGTGGAGATTGGAATCATCGGTAAGTATGTTGAATACGAGGATTCTTACAAGAGCCTGAAGGAAGCGCTCCTCCATGGCGGGCTCGCCCATAACGTCAAAGTGAACATTACGTGGGTGGAGGCTGAAGAACTTACTTGGCCCGGATGCGCACGCCGTCTCGATCGCTTCGATGGTATCCTCGTTCCCGGCGGATTCGGCAAACGCGGCATCGAGGGAATGCTCCATTCGATTCGCTACGCGCGGGAGAATAAAGTTCCGTACTTCGGCATTTGCCTCGGCATGCAGTCACTGGTGATCGAGTTCGCGCGTAATGTCTGTGGGTTGGAAAATGCTGACTCCACCGAGTTCAATCCTGACCCGCCCTATCGCGTTATTTACAAGTTACGCGAACTGAAAGGCGTGGACGAACTTGGCGGCACCATGCGCCTCGGCGCGTATCCGTGTAAGCTCGCCGAAGGAAGCTTCGCCCGCGAAGCCTACGGCGAGGAGTTAATCAGCGAGCGCCACCGCCACCGCTACGAGTTCAACCGGGAGTTCGAAGCCGTGCTCACCGAACACGGCTTGCGGCTTTCCGGCCAAACGCCCGACGGCGTTTATGTGGAGATCTGCGAGATCCCGGATCATCCATGGTTCCTTGGCTGCCAGTTCCACCCCGAGTTCAAATCGAAACCGATGGAACCGCATCCGCTCTTCAGTGCTTTCGTCGGTGCTTCGCTCAGCCACCGCGCACTCCGCCTCTCCGGCGCAGGCCATATGGCCCATGCCGACTGAGCCGCTCTTCCTTATCGCGGGCCCTTGCGTGATCGAAAGTGAACAGCACGTTCACTTTCTCGCCGCGCGCATTCGTGAAATCGCCGGGGACTTCGTTTTCAAAGCGTCGTTCGACAAAGCCAACCGGTCAAGCGTATCCTCCTATCGCGGACCCGGTCTCGACGAAGGGCTCCGCATTCTCGGCGGACTCAAAACGGATGGCTACCGGATTCTCACCGACATCCATGAAGCTTCGCAGGCCGAGCGCTCGGCCGAGGTTTGCGACATTCTCCAGATACCGGCTTTCCTGTGCCGGCAAACCGATCTGCTGATTGCCGCGGGCCGCACTGGCCGGACCGTGAATATTAAGAAGGGGCAGTTCGTCGCGCCGCACGACATCCGCTACGCCGCCGATAAGGTAGCCTCCACGGGCAACGATCGCATCATCCTCACAGAGCGTGGCACCACCTTCGGTTACAACAACCTTGTGGTCGACATGCGCGGGCTGGCCGTGATGC
>JBGSME010000653.1:0-10611 GCA_041740335.1 Bryobacteraceae bacterium
TTCGGGATCGAGTTCCACATCGTTGTTGAGGATGGCGACAAGATCGGTGCGGCAGTCGCGCAGGCCGGTGTTGACCGCGGCGGCAAAACCGGCATTACGTCCGAGGGCGATCAGATCGCACCCTTGGTCCCGCGCGGCCAGGGCGGAGCCGTCGGAAGATCCGTTATCGACGATGAGGATACGTTCGGGCGGGAGGCTTTGACGCCGCAGATCGTCAATGACACGTGCAAGCCGCGCGCCGCCGTTCCAGTTGGGGATGAGCGCGGTGGCGCTCGTCATGAACCGAAGCGCTCGCGGCCGCGATTGAACCGTTTTCGAACGAGGAACCAGAGATTGTGAATTCCGTCGCGCCAGGGGTTGAGCTTGATTTCGCCGAGGCGCGAGGAATACTGAATTGGGATTTCGAGAAACCGCACGCCGTTACGGAGCGCTTCCACCTTGATCTCTTCGGAGAAGGCCATTCCGTCGGATTCGAGGACCATGTCCTTCAGGATTGAGCGCCGGAAGACCCACATGCCGGATTGGGAGTCCCGCATCCAACGGAAGAAGAGGACGGATGTGGCGAGGGAAAGGACCCAGTTGCCGAATTTGTGCTTGAAGCTCATCGCTTGCCGGTCTCGGACGGGGAAGCGGGAGGCGTTGAGGAAGTCTACTTCCAGGTGGAAGAAGCATTCGAGGAGGTAGGAGATCGCGTCGGGCGGGTAGCTGTGATCGCCGTCGAGGGTGATCAGGATATCGCCGGTGGCCTGACGGAATCCGGTTTTGTAGGACCGGCCGTAACCGCGGACGTTCTCACGAATGACGTGGGCGCCGAGGGACCGGGCGACGTCGGAGGTTCGATCGGTGGAGCCGTTGTCGACGACAATCACTTGGTCGACGAACTCGGGCATGCGCCGTAGAACCTTTTCAATGCCCTGTTCTTCGTTGAGACAGGGGATGATCACGGTGATCTTTTGGCCTTTGTACAAACAGTTATTGTACGTGGTTCGACTTTTCCTGTCGCAGAGGCGTCTACTATGAAGCTATGAGCCGTTTCGTTCTTCCCTTTTGTCTGCTTGCTTCGCTAGGCTTGGCGCCGGGCGCCGATCTCGCCTCAGTGCGCAAGGTTTACTTTCTGCCGATGTCGAACGGGCTGGATCAATACCTGGCCAACCGGGTGACATCGGAGAGCCTGTTCGATGTGGTTACGGATCCGAAGCTGGCCGATGCTGTGTTTACCGACCAGATCGGGATGGGGTTCGAGCATCGGATGGAGGCTCTGCTGCCGCCGGAAGAACCGCCCGCGGCAGAGGGTAAGGATGAGAAGGCGGAGAAGTCCGAAAAGGGCGATAGTGGCGCAGAGGAGCGAACGGGGAAGATCGGCGAGGGCTACACGGCTCGTTTCTCCACGTTCAGCCGGGGCAAAGGAAACGTCTTTCTGGTGGACCTGAAGAGCCGGCATGTAGTTTGGTCAGTGTTTCAACGCCCGAAGCAGGGTTCGCCGGAGGAACTGGACAAGACGTCGACGGCGATCGTGTCCCAGTTGAAGAAGGCACGGTCTCCACAGCGGTAGCACTTGCGGGCCGTTCCCGCGCCTCCTTTTAACAAGTTCATCCGCGCCGTTTTACACCTTGTTCGGTGCGAACTCCCTTAGAATAAGTTCCATGGCGAAAGCAGAGGGTTTAGTGCAAGTGGAAAGCCGGCGACGGTTTCACGTCACGGTGATCTATGGGCTGACTTCGTTGATCTCGGCGGGGTTCGGAATTCCAGCGCTGTTGTATCTGATTCTACCTTCGAAGAAACAGAACAAGCAGGAGTTCGTCGAGATAGGCGACTTGTCTGGAATTCGGGCCGGGCAGCCCGAGGAGATCGTGTTCCGCCGTTCGCGGCAGGACGGATGGAAGCGGATCAGCGAGAAGACCAGCGCATGGGTGATGCGGCTGGAAGGCGGTCAGGTGGTGGCCTTCGCTCCGGGGTGTACGCATCTCGGGTGCGCCTATCACTGGGACGAGCGCAACAAGAACTTCCTGTGCCCGTGCCACACGTCCACTTTCGGGATCGACGGCAAGGTGCTCGAGGGTCCGGCTCCACGGCCGCTCGACCGCTATGAAACGCGCGTTGAGAATGGAAAGCTGCACGTTGGGCGCGTGATCAAAGCGGGCGAGGAGGCCTGAGGCGATGAGGACGGTCATCGACTGGGTTGAATCGCGGACGGGACTGGAATCGGCGGTCCGGCACTTTCTCTACGAAGACATACCGGCTTCGGCGGGTTGGCACCAGGTGTTCGGCAGCGTCGCGCTGTTCTGTTTCATGGCGCAGGTGTTTACCGGACTGATGTTGTCACTGAACTATGCTGCATCGCCGGGCGAGGCGCACAACTCGATCCTTTACCTGATGAACGAGGTGACGGGAGGCAAGCTGATCCGAGGCCTGCATCATTGGGGTGCGAGCATGATGATCATCGTGGTGGTGATGCACATGCTGCAGGTGTTCCTGTGGGGTGCGTACAAGAAGCCACGCGAAGCCACATGGCTGGTGGGGATCGTGCTGCTGCTGCTCACGCTCGCCTTCGGGCTGACCGGCTATCTGCTGCCATGGGACAACCGCGCGTACTGGGGAACGGTAGTAACTACGCAAATTGCCGCGAAGGCGCCGGGCGCGGGGCTGTATCTGCAGCATCTGATGGGAAGCGAGAACGGCGTGGGGGTGGTGACGTTCGCCCGGTTTTACGCCTTGCATGTGATGCTGCTGCCGCTTCTGACCACGTTGATCATCGGGGCGCATGTGTTCCTGGTGCGCAAGCATGGAGTGGCGCCGTCGCCGGGTGACAGCGGCCGAACGAAGAAGTTTTACCCAGGCCAGGTATTGAAAGATACGGTGGCAATGTTCGCGGCCTTCGCGGTGCTGTTCACGCTGGCGGCCACGATTGAAGCGCCGTTGGGCCGATTGGCGGACCCCACCGATACGACTTATATCCCGCGCCCGGAATGGTATTTCCTGTTTCTGTTTCAAACACTGAAATTTTTCGAGGGGCCGCTTGAAGTGGTGGGTGCGCATGTGCTCCCGGCGCTGGCGATTCTGTTGCTGGCGCTGGCGCCGTTCATTGACAGGGCAAAGGTGGCGCGGCTGCGGCAGCGTGCCTTTGCATTCGGCATTGCAGGGCTGGCTCTCGCGGGGTGGGCTGGATTGACGGTGGCGGCGGTCCGCAGCACGCCAAAGGAAGCGGCGAATCAGGATCTGCCGGAGGAACCGGTGCAGGAATGGCAGGCGCTCCGGGCTGAGGAACTCGCCGGGCTGGGATACTATCGCCGCGAGAGTTGCCGGTCATGCCACGCCGTGGGCGGCACCGGGACCGCGGTGGGTCCTGACTTGTCGCGCGTTTCGCAGAAGCGCGATGCGGGATGGATGATCGGGTATTTTCGGAATCCGGGTGAAATGGTGCCTGGTAGCGCGATGCCGCCGATCCAGTTGAGCGATGCCCAGTTGAGTTCGGTGGCGGCGCTCTTGCTGCGGCTGCGACCGGGCAATGCAGCGGGAATCATGGCGGCGCCGGCCGATGAGGTGGAAGGTGCGGTGTTGTACCAGCGTTTCCAGTGCGCTGCGTGTCATCAGGTGAACGGGTCAGGCAAGAAGCTGGGCCCGGCGCTGAATGGACTGCGGCGGCGGCGTGAGCGCACTTGGATTGTGCAACATTTCCTGGAGCCGCAAAAGCTGTCACCGGGCACGACGATGCCGCCGTACCGATTCCCGCCGCGCGATCTGGAAAGGCTGATGAGTTTTCTGCTGTCGCTGCCGGACCGGCCGCTTGAACCCGCGGCGGAGTGAAGCGCGCGTGGCTCAGGCGTCGTCGCCGTCGCGATGAGGACGGAAATGGCGGGCACCGGCGGGCGGCTTCTTATACTTCTCGACGGCCACACCGGTGGGGCCCTTGCGCGTGCGATCGAGAAGCGAGCTGATCTCTTTGGGCGTCATTTTCTGAAAGCTCTTGCAGGCGGCGACGTTCTGCTCGAGTTGCTCGACGGTTTCAACGCCGGAGACGAGCGTATGAATGTCGTGGCTCCAGGTGAATCGCAGGCACTCGGGAATGGTGGCCACCTTTTGCTCGGTGATGTTGCCGATGGCGTTTGACTTCATCGCGATGCGGCCGAGTCCGGCGGCGGCGGCTTTCGGCAGGAAATTTTCGATGAAGCTCAAGTAGTGCGGGTCGATCAGATTCACGGGATGCTGGACGGTCTCCCAACCGTCGAAGCCGGCGAGCAGGCGTTGGTGGATGGTGTAGTCGTGGTGGCCGGTGAAACCAATGTGGCGCACCTTGCCTTGCTTTTTAGCGAGGACGAAGGCTTCGAGGGAGCCGTTGGGTCCGAAGATTCGGTCGACTTCGTCGTGGCGGGCTACTTCGTGGCATTGCCAGAGGTCGAGGTAGTCGGTGTTCATGCGCTTGAGCGTTTCTTCGAGTTGGCGCATGGCTTCGTCGCGTGTGCGGAGTTGGGCCTTTGACATGAGGATGATTTTCTGGCGGCGTCCGCCGGTGAGGGCTTTGCCGTAGAACTGGTCACTGAGGCCGTTGTGATATTTGTGAGCGCTGTCGAAGAAGGTGACGCCGAGGTCGATGGCGCGATGGACGATGCGGATTGCGTTGGATTCGCCGCCCTTGGCCATGTGAAAGCCGCCGAGGCAGAACCTGGAAACTTGGAGTCCGCTTTTGCCGAGGGTGGAGGTGGGCATGTCGGCGGCGAGCGCGGCGGCGGTGACACCGAGGGTGGCGGGTGCGGTTTGGAGGAACGTACGACGCTTCATCATGGTTTCACTTTACATCACGATCCGATTGACGGGGCCGGCGGGGATGAAGAAACTTCGTTTGGTCCGGCGGCGGCAGCGTGTTCGGTAAGGGAGATCTGATGATCGCAGCGGCCGCTTTTCTTTGTTCTTGTTTTCGGTTTCCTTGTGGTTCGGGATCGGCATGGCTGCCAACAAGGATGTCGGCCCTCGGACTCGCCACGATTGCCGGGCGTGTCACCGCTCTTCGGAAGATTGGCGGGATGGGTAGCCGGGAACGATAGGCCATCCTCGCCGTTGCACAGCGAGGCACTCGGGGGTGTATTCGGTTTGCTTGTTCCGGCGACGGAGAGACTACCAACCCGTGGTTCCCGGACCACCTTTGAATGGACCAACGATGTTCGAGGTGATCCAGCCACCGTAGAAGGAGCCGGGCTGGGGTTGAACCCTCTCCCCATCGACGAAGCAATCGTCAACGCGATGCGCATAGAAGGCTATATGATCGCGCAATATCGAATAGGGCGCGGTTGGCGAAGAGTAACTCCAAGCAGCATCTATCGATGTCCTGGATCCGGCGTGGAGGTCCCAGTAGAGGGCCTCGCCTTTGTACTCGCACCAGCTGCGGCGGGCGTTTGGCCGGAGAAGCCTCAATGCCACGTCCGCGTGTGGGATGTAGTAGGTGGGAGGATGGCTGGTTTCAAGTAAACGAGACGCGCGAATGGTTTCGGCCACGGTTTCGCCGTTGAACGTCACCCGAAGGTGCTGCCGGCACGGCTCGACTCGCGGAGGACGCGGATAATCCCAGACCGATTCGGGACCAAGGCCGGACGTGGATTCGCTCATACAGCCATCCTAGCGGACGTTTCGACACAACGATTCTTTGCGCCGAATGATCCGCGCCGTGCATCACACCTACATGGCTCAAACAATGACCGACACCCAAACGTGGCCGGATCTCGCGATCGGCCTCTACGACAAACTGACCGGCCGCGGCGCGGAGATCTCGTACGAGTTCCAAAGCCTGGAAGTCTCCGTTCCGAGTTCAGCCTCCGCGGGTGCGCAACACGCGACCTGGAAGGTAAGCGGCACCGTGAAGATCCGGACCAGGGATGAAACGACTGCTGCCCGATCTTGATGTGGACCTGCTCATCGAGCACGGTGGGCACACTGTGCGGCTGAGAGGGTCTCGAATGCATTTCGTTGCGCAATTTCCGGACCTCCTCTCCGCCTTCCACTTCCTGCGAATATTCTGGCCCGCGCGGACGGCCGCTCCCCGCGAGGCCGGCGTGCGGATTCAGTGGCGGAATTTTTCGTTGCCCGTGAAGTTGGGTCTTCCCCATTGCACCGGCGAGAAGTGAGAGCCGTTCATGCCTGAGTTCCCCTCTCCGCAACCAGTGGCGATTGCCGGCGCCACTGGATACATTGGAGGCCGGCTTGCACCTCGTTTGATCGAGGACGGGTACAGCCTTCGTTGCCTGGTCCGCTCACCAGCAAAGCTGTTGGGCCGTGCGTGGGCGGGGAACCCCCTTGTAGAGGTCCGGAAATCCGATTTGTCGGATCGCGCGTCGCTTACCGCGGACCTGGCTGGTTGCGGGGCGGCCTTTTACCTGATCCATTCGATGTCGTCAGCGGGCGCAGATTATGCGGATCGGGACTACCAGCTCGCGCTGCAGTTCGCTCATGCCGCGCGGGAAGCTGGTGTCGGACGAATCATTTACCTGGGCGGCCTCGGTGAAACAGGAGCCGATCTCAGCGAGCACCTTTCCTCGCGCCGCGAGGTGGAAGAAGCGCTGGCTTCCACGGGGGTCCCGGTGACGGTTCTGCGCGCGGCGATGATCATTGGTTCGGGTTCCGCGTCGTTTGAAATTCTGCGGTATCTGGTTGAGCGGCTGCCGGTGATGATTACTCCGAAATGGGTGAGTACACTTTGCCAGCCGATCGCAGTCCGGAATGTGGTGGGCTATCTGGCGGGAGCGTTATCGGTGCCCGAGACGACTGGGGGAGTATTCGACATCGGCGGCCCCGACGCACTCTGTTACCGCGACATCATGCGCGTGATGGCGGAGGAGTTGGGCCTGAGACGCCGCTGGATCATCCCGGTTCCGGTTCTGACTCCGCGGCTCAGTTCGTATTGGATCCACCTCATCACTCCCTTGAGTCACGACATCGCAAAGCCGCTTGCGGAGGGACTCAAGAACCCAGTGGTGTGCCGCGAGGAGAGGATTCGGAAACTGATTCCGCAGGAACTCCTGAGCGTGCGCGAAGCGATTCGAGCGGCTCTGTCGAGGATGGCCGAGAATCGCGTGGAGACGAACTGGGCGATGGCCGGGACGATTCCCGGGGACCCGGATTGGGCAGGCGGCACGGTTTTTCGCGACGCGCGGCAACTGACTGTTGACGCTCCGGACTGGGCGGTGTTTCGCGCGGTTTGCCGTGTTGGCGGCGGGCACGGTTGGTATGCCGCGGACTGGCTTTGGAGAATTCGGGGCTGGATCGATCGCTTGGCGGGCGGGCCCGGTCTTCGCCGCGGGCGTCGCGATCCGGAGATGGTGAGTTATGGGGAAGCGCTCGACTTCTGGCGTGTGGTGGGATTCGAACGCGATCGCCGGCTCGCATTGCGCGCGGAAATGAAGTTACCCGGGGAGGCGCTTCTTGAGTTCCGAATCGAAGCGTGCGGTGAGAGCCAGTGCGCTTTGCAGCAGACCGCCCTATTCCGGCCTCGAGGATTATTCGGGTTGATCTATTGGTACGCGGTTGTGCCGCTGCACCATATCGTTTTCAGGGGGATGTTGTTGGGAATTGAGCGCGAGGCCCGGCGGATTGCCGCTGAACCAATGGGAGCTAATGCGCTCGCCACAGGGGGGCCGGCCTGAGCCGGGTGTGACTCGAGGAACACTGCTTTGAGTTTTGAGAACACGCGCTACGTGATCATCGGCGCCTCCGGGGGGATCGGCTCCGCGCTGTCCCGGAGGCTTAGGAGCCGCGGCGCGGCGCTTATTCTACTGGGCCGGTCGGCCGCCAAGCTCGCCTCGCTCGGCGAAGAGCTCAGCGCGCAAACGCAGGCTGTCGATGCATCGAGGGCCGACGAGTTAGATCTCGCGGTCGCGGGATTCAGCCCGGTCAATGGAATTGTGAACTGCGCCGGAAGTATTCTTCTAAAGCCCGCTCATCTGACGACGGAGGCGGAATGGAAGGACACGATCGAATCCAATCTCACGACAGCCTACGCCACAGTGAGAGCCGGCGCCAAGGCGCTCGCCTCGATGGGCGGATCGATCGTCCTGTGCGCGACGGCCGCGGCGCGTACCGGTTTTGCGAACCATGAGGCGATTGCGGCCGCCAAGGGTGGCGTGATCGGATTAACTCTTTCGGCGGCTGCGACCTATGCCTCGCGCAACATCCGGGTGAACTGCGTTGCGCCGGGGCTGGTGGACACACCGCTGACAGTCCGGATCACTTCCAACGAAGCAGCCATGAAAGCTTCGGCAGCGTTGCATGCGTTGGGCCGAATCGGTAAAGCGGACGATGTGGCGTCTGCAATCGCGTGGCTGCTCGACCCGGATAACAACTGGGTGACGGGGCAGGTACTCGGCATTGATGGGGGCCTCGGGACCGTCCGAAGCCGTTGATCCCTTTTCGGCATGAGTGGTCCTCGCTGGTCAACGCTCCGGCGGAGCCGGGCAGCGTTCGATCGCGAGCATGGAAGCATCGTCCGCAGCGGCAGCCGGTGCGGACCACTTCTCGACGCGGTTCATGACCGACGACAGGCTGCCGCCGAGAGTGGAATCCAGGCATCCATCGAGTGTCTCAAGCAGACGTTCGACGCCGAACGCCTCTTCGGCAGCGTTCTCAGCTTCGATGATGCCGTCCGTGCACAGATAGAGCCGATCTCCCCTTGAAAGCGCGAGCGAGTACTCTTCATAGCTAGCGTCGGGCAGAAGACCGATTGGAATGCCCCCGGTTTCCCCGATACGGCGAGCGCCACGGGAGAAGTGAATCGGACCGAGGTGACCGGCGGCAACATAGCGGAACTCCGCGGAGTGCTTGTCCAGGATCCCGTAGATCATCGTGAAAAAGTGCGACACGCCAGGGTTGGCCAGAAAGTGGCGGTTCAGCCTTGTAGCCACTTCGGCCGGCCGCGCGATTCTGGGTTTGCCCATGTCGTCCGCGGCGGAATGGTACAGGAAGGAGCGGTCAGGCGCAGCCGATAGCATGTGAGTGAGGGTGACGGAGAGGAGGGCCGGGGCCACGCCATGGCCGGACACATCGAGTATGTAAACGGCAACGTGCCGGTCGTCGAGCGAGATCACGTTGAGGGAATCGCCGCCCACGTCACTGCAGGGTTTGAACCGGTAGGCGAAATTCATCTCCGCGGATTTTGGCAATTCGGAGGGCAAGAGGGCGTGCTGCAGATCCGCGGCCGCGCGCAGATCGCGGCTCATGGCCAAGCTGGCGGCCTCGAGCCGTTGATTGGCGTTCTGGAGGGCGTCGGTCGCAAGCTTCTCCGCGGTAACGTCGGACTGGACACCGATGAAATGCGTGACTGTGCCGGACGTGTCCTTGACCGGAGTGATCGAGAGGCGGTTCCAAAATGGAGCGCCGTCTTTGCGGTAGTTGAGCAGTTGGACCGTGACCTCCCGTTTTTCGCGAATGCCGAGTCGCAACGTCTCCAACGTGGCGGGATCGGTGCCGGGGCCCTGCAGGAAGCGGCAGTTGCGTCCGAGGACATCCGCCACCGAATAGCCGGTGAGCCGCTCGAAGCCGGCATTGGCGTAGATCAAAGGATTGTCGGGCAGTCTGGCATCGGCGATCGTAATGCCCTCGGCGCTAGCCGCGAGCGCCCGGTCCTTCAGTTCGAGCTGGGCTTGCACCCGCTCGCTATCCAATCGCTTGCCTGTTGCCGGAGTCATTCCTACCTCATCTCAGTATGCAGGAGTGCCCGCTGCTCGGGCCGATGGGGCGGCATTTGCCTTGAGGGCTTCCCGCTTTTTGGCGGCAGGCGGAAAGGCTGGCTGCTAGCGGCTTTTCGGAGTTGCGAGGGCGGGGTTGGTCAGGATAAAGCTGACGTAGGGCAGCCGGCCGAGATAGCTGGCAGCGGCGAGAAAGGCCGCCAGGAAGGAGAGTCCGGCTGCCATCATGTAGCCCCATCCGTACCATGCGAAACCCAGATGCAGCGTGAGGAAGGCGAACAGGGCGTTGAGGACGAAGAAAAGCGTGTAGCAGGCGAGCACCACACGGTGCAGTTCGAAGTAGGAGAGCACGATGCCCAGGAACAGAAGGAGCACATGAAATCCGGCGCCGATGGCCCCGAGACGGAAAATGCCGTACTGGCTGTAGTTGAGGTTGAGTAATTCGACGAGCCTGGGAGCGGCGGCGATCGCCGTCAGGATGACGCCGGTCTGGAGCAGCGCGATGCGGCGCCCGGTGTTCCAGACGCAATCGACAATTTCCTGCTGGCGGGCCTGAATGGTGGTCCAGGAGCCATGCTCGAGAATCGCGCGGAAGTAGGAGCGGTAACGCTCGAAGAATTCCGTTTCAGCCTCCACGACAAAAAGCGCCAGTGACGGAACGATGGTGAGGTAGGCGAAAAACATCGCCGTGTCATAGTTGGGAAAAGAGACGAGCCCGTTGGGAAGCGCGGTGCGCTCCGGTGCGCTCCAAAGGATCCACTTGTCCACCCAGATTGCCAAATTGTAGACGAGGGCGGAGGCGGCCAGTTCCCGATGTTGGCGAAATCCGGCGAGGAAGGCGAATGGATCCCGCGCCGGATGTCCGTATTCGGCGAGCGCCCGTGCGACGAGCGCGAACAGGGTGAAGGCGAGCCCGGCGGTGAACCCGGCGAGCATTCCGGCGACG
>JBGSME010000654.1:0-5018 GCA_041740335.1 Bryobacteraceae bacterium
AGGACCCGGCCGGTGTGGTGCTTGACCGAGGAATGCCGCGGTTTCGAATAACGAACGAAGAATGCGCGGCGTTGTGGAGCTTTCTGGAGAGCATGCCATTGAAGACCGAGGATACACAGGGCAAATCCGCGGACGCCGCAAGATAGCGATTGGCTCCCGGAAGGCGAACGATGTGTTCGCGGCTGTATCCTAGACCGAGTGGCAATGAATCGCCGGTTCTTTATCCCCGTGGCCGTAACCGGCGGCGCGGTGGCTGCATGGTCAGTGGTTTCCGCGCCGGGGCATCAGGCGCTGATCATCGCAGCGATGCCGCCAGGAAGTTCCTGGTACGTATTCGCAGCCACACTGGCCCAGTTGCTCGAACCTGAGTTGCCCGGTTACTCGATGGAAATCTTCGCGCGCGGAGGGGGCATCGGCAACCCGACCCTCATTGAACGCGGCAAAGTTTCGATCGGGCTCGGCCAAGTGGCCACGGCGGTGTGGGCGTGGAATGGAATGCCGCTCGCCTTTCATGGTGTGCAGCACCGCCGTATACGCGCCTTGGCCGGGGGACTCAATTCTGTGTGGATGACCGCGGTAGCGCGCGAGGAGTACATCCGCCGGACCGGCAACGACACGCTGGAAAAAATTCTTCTCTCAAAGCCCGGCCCGCGCATTATCATGAAGCCGCCGGGCAGCACGGTGCCGGTGGTGGCGGATATGATCCTGAGCCACTACGGCCTCTCGCGGGACGCGGTAGCCGCCAACGGCGGGCGAATCATTCAGGTTTCGGTCAACCAGATTCCAGAGATGCTCGCCGACGGCCGCGCCGACCTCTACTTTGAATCGGCGGTGAGGGGCCATCCGGCATTGACCGAAGCGGCAACTACGGGCGGCGTCCGGTTCCTCGATTTCGATCTGAGTCTTCTTGCCGATCTGGCGCAACAAGGGATGACGCCGCGTCCGCTGCCCGCGTGGTTCAAAGGTCAATCGGGACCGACCGCGGCGGCTGACTGCGGAACGGTGCTGATCGCTCGCGACGATCTTCCCGAGGATCTGGCATACCTAATTACGAAGACGTTGTGCGAACGGCGCGACGTGATGCTGCAGGCTCACAAGGCGTGGGCGGACTTTCACCCACCAACCAGCCACCGGCGCAAGGCGACCGGCATTCCGCTACATCCCGGAGCCGAACGTTACTTCAGGGAACGCCAATGGATCTAGACGTTCCGGGCCAGAGCCCGCCGCGGGGAACGAATGCTGCGGTGCTGGGGCTGGGGATCCTGTGGTGTGTATTTCAGTTGGCGATTATCGTGTGGCCGCAGCAGCCGATGTTGGCGCGGCCGCTGCATCTTTTTTTCGCGCTCACGATCCTGTTCCTGACAACGCCCGGGCAGCGGCGGCTAAATCTCGCGCTGGCGGCGGGCGCCGGGGCGATCGGCGTCTACTACCTGATGCACGCCCAGCGGCTGGCGGAGCGGGTGGAAGCGGTGGACCCGATCCTTGGCATCGATATCGCGGCCGGCATCGTTCTGATGATGCTGCTGCTCGAGGGCGTACGGCGATGCGTTGGCTGGTCACTACTGGGCCTGCTGCTGTTCACGCTGCTCTATAACTTCGCCGGACGCTGGTTCCCCGGATGGTCACGCTTCAGCGGATTCGATCTCGAAGACACCGTCGAGATCATGACGATGACCACCAACGGCGTGCTGGGAGTAACCACGGAAACCTCGGTGCAGTTCGTCTTCTATTTCCTCGTTTTCGGAGCCGCCTATGCAGCCATTGGCGGGGGCAGGCTCTTTATCGATATCGGGCTCAGGGTGGCCGGCCGGCAGCAAGGGGGCGCGGCCAAGGCGGCCGTGGTGTCGAGCAGCCTGATGGGAACCATTAGCGGCAGCGCGGTGGCGAACGTGGTCTCGGTGGGCGTGTTCACGATTCCATTGATGCGGCGAGCCGGCTACACGCCGGTTCAGGCGGCGGGCATTGAGGCGCTGGCATCGACCGGCGGCCAATTGATGCCTCCGGTGATGGGCGTAGCCGCGTTTGTGATGGCTGAAATGCTGCAAGTGGACTACGGCCGCATCGCAATGGCGGCGATTCTCCCGGCAGCGGCGTTCTACTTCGCGCTATTCGCGATCGTGGATCTGAGCGCGCGCAAGAGCGGTATCGGTACCCTGGACCCCAGCCATGCAGCGCCGTCAGCGGCTATTCTGCCGCGGCTGTACTTGTTGCTGCCGCCGGTGCTTTTGGTGGCGCTGCTCGCCTCCGGCAAGTCAGCCACGATCTCCGTGGTGGCCGCGATTGCCGGTTGCATCGCGACCGGATACTTGCGCCGCGAGAGCTGGTTGGCCTTCCGGGAGTGGCTCGCCGTGATCGAGGAGGTGGCACGGCAGGCGGCGCAGGTTGCCGTGCCGATCGCTGCGATCGGGATCATGGTGGCGGTGGCGGTTCAGTCTAACCTTGCACTTCGGTTCTCAGCCAGGCTGATCGAAAGCGGCGGAGCCAGCATCCACATGGCGCTGCTGCTTACGATCCTGGGATGCATTGTGATGGGCATGGGCTTGCCCACCGTGGCAGCCTATATCATCGGCGCGATCCTATTCGTGCCGACGCTGATCAAACTCGGCTTGGTACCGCTTTGCGCCCACTTCTTCGTGATGTACTACTGCGTGCTTTCGATGATCACGCCGCCGGTGGCGCTGGCGTCGTTCGCGGCAGCGGCGCTTGCCAAAGCGGATGTGATGGAGACGGGCTGGCACGCGTTCCGATTAAGCCTGGTGTTGTTTCTGATCGCCTTCGCGTTCGCCTTCGATCCGCTGGTGCTCGGCCAGGGTCCGCTGCCGGCGGTGCTGGTGGCATTCGCCGGATTGCTGATTGGAACCGGCGCCTGGGCGGTAGCGCTTACGGGCTATCTCGGCGGCTTGCTGTCGCGGATTGAACGTTTGCAGTTCGGCGCGGCGGCGGTGGGCTGCATCGTCTTTCCGACGTCGTCGGCGGGATGGGTAGCTACGTTACTCTCCTTGCTCGTGCTGCTCGGGTGGACCGTATTGATCAAGCCGCGGCTTCGTCAAGCGGAGGCCGCGCGGGGTACCTCTACATGAACAAGTCGCGAAACCGGTCGAGCAACCCCTTCTCCTCCGGCTCGTTCTCCGCCGGCAGCAAGTCCCGCAACTGCTCCATCAGCTTGCGCTGCTCGCGCGTCATCTTCACTGGGGTCCGCACTTCGAGATGCACCACCAGATCGCCGCGGCCCTTACCGTTGATGTTCGGCACTCCGAGGCTTCGGAGCCGAACTTCGTCCCCGGCCTGCACGCCCTCGGGCACCTTCACGCGCTGCAGGCCGTCGAAGGTCAACAAGTCGATTTCGGCGCCTAGCGCGGCCTGCGAAATATTCACCGGCACCAGGCAGTGCAAATCCGTTTCGTGACGCTTATAGACGGCGTGATCCTTCACCCGCAGCACCACATAGAGGTCCCCGGCGCGGCTACCCGGCGGTCCCGGATTCCCTTCGCCGTTCAACTTGAGCCGGGTCCCGGTATCCACGCCGGCGGGAACCGTGACCTTGATCTTCCGCTCGGTCCGACGGGAACCTTCGCCACGGCACTGTGTACACGGACGCCGGATCAACTGCCCACGCCCCGCACATTGCCCGCAGGTGCGGCGGATGGATAGAAACGCCTGCTGGAAGACTACTTCGCCACGCCCGCGGCATGTTGGACACACCGTCAATCCATCGTTCGGCTCAGCGCCGGAGCCGGTGCACCGCTGGCACAATTCCAAACGCGGCACCTGAATCTCAATGCTCGTTCCCCGAATCGCGTCTTCGAACTCAATCGCCAAATCGTACCGGACATCCTCACCGCGCTGCGGACCACGGCCACGCCCGCTTCGTCCGGCGTTTCCAAAGAGGTCTCCAAATCCGAACAGGTCTCCGAGAATATCGCTGAAGTCTGTAAACACAGACGGATCGAATCCAGGCTGCCCGCTGGCGCCACCGACGCCCTGATGCCCGAAACGGTCATAGGCGGCCCGCTTCTGCGGATCGCTGAGCACACTATAGGCTTCGGCGGCTTCCTTGAATTTCTCTTCGGCTTCGTGATCCCCGGGATTGCGGTCGGGATGGAACTTCAGCGCCATCTTCCGGTAGGCCGCCTTCAACGAGGCGTCGTCGACGGCGCGCTCCACGCCCAAGACTTCGTAGTAGTCGCGCTGCGTCACGGATTCACTGCCACTTTCACCATCGCCGCGCGCAGCAGCCGGCCTTTGAACCGGTACCCGCTCTGGTATTCTTCAATCACCGTCTGGTCCGGCAGTCCGGCCGCGGCTTCCTTCTGAATGGCGTTGTGCAGGTTCGGATCGAACAGTTTGCCCTTGGACTCCACCCGCTCCAGCCCGAGTTTGGTCAGCGCATCCTCCAGCCGTTGGCGAATCAAATCGATGCCCCGAGCATACTCCCGCACGGGCCCATCTTCCTCTGGCATCGCGCGCAAGCCCCGTTCGAAATCGTCCAGGATCGGCAGCAGCGCCGCTACCGCCTCTTCGCTGGCGTAGTCGCGCATCTCGGCCTTTTCCCGCTCGACACGCCGGCGGTAGTTGTCAAAATCCGCCTGCCGGCGGCGCATTAGATCCTGGAGTTCGGCGCGCTCGGCGACCAGCAGATCCCGCTCCGCGATCAGCGCTTCGTAGGGGCTCTCCCGGCCAAGCTCCGCGCCGTCCGGGGATTCGTCATTGTCCGCGCCCGGCATACCGCGCCCCATATCCTCCGTCATGTTGTCTTCATGCATAGTTGTTTCATCTGACTGCGGTGACGATATTTTCTTCCTTGCCGTCCTTGTATCAGGACGCCAGACTTCCAAAGGCGCGGCCAACGTGCAGTACCGCCGACATCACGCGTTGATAGTCCATCCGCATCGGACCGAGCACGGCGAACTTTGCCGACAATCCACCAGGCCCGGCGACCTGGATCCCGATCAGGGCCAACTCACCCATGCTGGGATGTTCCTCGGCCAATCCGATCCGGACTTCCACTTCCCCGCCCC
>JBGSME010000655.1:0-4381 GCA_041740335.1 Bryobacteraceae bacterium
CACCGGTCGAAGTTCGCGGAGGCGAAGGAGCTTGCGGAGCGATTCATCGCGGACAACTCCGCCGACTATCGCGGCTACTATTTTCTGGCTGCCGCCAAGGACGGGCTTCAGGAGCCGGACGCGCTGATGTGGGCGGAGCGCAGCGTGGACCGAAAGCCCGGCTTCGCGGCGGCGCACGCGTTGGTGGGGAAGATCCTGCTGCGCGAGGGAAAGCCCAAAGAAGCAGCGGCGGCGCTCGAGCGCGCAATTGAATACCGGCCGGATCTTACGCAGGCGCACCTGCATCTGGCGCAGGCGTACCGGAAGTCAGGCCGCGGGGAGGATGCGGCGCGGGAGTTCGAAATCGTCCGTGACTTAAAAGTAAAAGAGGCCCGGCCGAAGCCGAGCCTCCTGTATCATCGTGGAGCCGCGGAAGCTCAGTAGTAGAGCTTCAGCGACATCTGCATCACGCGAGCGCCGCCCTGTACCGAGGTTACGCGTCCGAACGTTCCGGCTCCGTTGACGGTGTTCGGGTTGGCGAAGTACTTCGTATTGGTGAGGCTGTAGGCTTCACCGCGAAGCTGGAAGCGGAACCGCTCAGTAACATTGAAGTTCTTACTGAGGGTGAAATCGAGGTTACGCTGTCCTGGACCCCAGATGAGGCCGCGGCCGGCGGTTCCGATGGTCCACTGCGCGGGCTGTGAAAAGACGCTGGTATCGAACCACCGGCCTTCGGAGCGGTCACCCTTGGGAAGGTTGGGGTCGCCGCTCGCGTTCGGATACACGGCCGAACCGCATACGCAGGTGTCGACACTGTTGCCGGGGTTCAGGGGAAAGCCGGCCTGAACGGTGGCGATGGCGGATACTTCCCAACCTCCGGCGACGGCATCGAGGGCGCGGCTTTGGATGTTGAAGCGCCGCCCGCGTCCGATTGGGAGTTCATAGACGGGCGCGAAGGTGAAGCGATACGGAGCGCTGTCGGGAGCGATGCCCCGGTCGAGATTGCGGTTGTTCAGCGGATCGCGATAGCCGTTCTCGCCGGTGTTAATCAGCTTGGAGAACGTGAATGCGCCGATGTAGCTGAGGCCGGCCGAGAGGCGGCGTTCGGACTTGATCTGGAGGGAGTGATAGCTGGATGATCCAATCCAGGTTTGAACCGTGACCCCATTCGGATACTGTGGATAGCGGACGAATGGCGCGATGCGGCGGCCGCGCGCTTCGGGCGCGAGATCCACGGGAATCGCGTTGAGGTTATAGGCTCCATACTGCAGGTGCGAGCCTTTGCTGCCGGCGTAGCCTACCTCGAACATGAAGCCGGCGACTTCCTGCTGCACGTTCAGGTTCCATTGGCTGAAGTAGGACATGGGGTTGTCTTCCGGATAGATGCTTACCGACAGCGCGTTGCGGCCGAGCTTGTCGACCGGTTCATAGGGAACGCGATCGAGCGACGTGCGGGGGGTGATCTGATCGATGGTGTTGTAGCGGCCGGCATCGGCGTCGGCGAAGATCGGGTCAGAGGCCAGAAATCCGAACGCGCCGCTGGACATGGTGCCTACGGAGAAGATTCCGAAACCGCCGCGGACGACGGTCTTCTCGCGCATGTTATAGGCGAAGCCGAAGCGAGGTCCAAAGTTATTGATGTCGTTCTTCCAGGGTGTGCGCCGGAAGCCGTTCTGGCCGAATTGCTGGTACTGGCCTTTGTCGAGATCAAACACGCCGGAGCGGTCTTGCGCTTCGTGATACCAGAGGGGCGCATCCCAGCGCATGCCGAGGTTGAGGGTCAACTTGCGGTTGACGCGGAAGTCATCCTGGACGAACAACGCATAGACGGTGGAGCGTGACTTGAAGAAGCCGGGAAAGATGCGGTAGGCAAAGTTACGTGGGAGGCCGAGCAGGAAGCTGGCGTAGTCCCAGCCGGTGTTGGCGACGCCGGGCTGGTTGGTGTAGATCGGCTGGAAGTCCCAACGCGTGGTGCCGGGATTCGGCTGCAGGTTATCGGTGCGGATGAGGCGAACTTCGCCGCCGAACTTGATGGTGTGGCGGTCCCGCACGAACGAAGTTACGTTCACGAGTGACTTGCTGTCCTGTAACTCGAAGAACAGCGTATCGCCGGAGGAGCCGAGCGGCGCGTAGTTGGTGAACTGGAAGTCGGGCGTGCCGAGTTTATCGTCGCCATTGGGGAGCCCGAGGATGCCGAGTGAGTTGGTGGAGACCTCGCCGTACCCGGCCACGGTGCGCTTGGGATAGGTTTGGAACCAGCCGACGTGGAGATCGTTGGTGACTCTTGGGTTGAAGACTTTCACGTAGTTGGTGACCACCTGGCGGCTGTGATTGATCGTTGCGCCAAAACCAAGTTGACCGGGATTGCGGCCACCGGCTTGGGTACCGGGAAAGGCGGTGGCGGGAGTGGAATCGGTTTTTCTGCCGGAGTAGCGGGCGAAGAACTTGTCGTAGTCGGTGAAGTTGTGATCCACCTTTACGTCGTACTCGTAGTTATCATTCTTTACCGATCCGAAGTTTGTGTAGTTGGCGAAGTCGGCGTTTAGCTGTGGAAGCGGATAGAGAGCCTGGACATTTTTCGCGGCCGGGCTGATACGCGCGGCGGGAATGATGTTTCCGGCGAAAGGTGTTCGCTGGTTGTTGGCGCCGGCCGTGGTGGCGGGGTCGAAGATCGCGATGGGCGTTCCACGGCTGTTTTTCAAGCTGGAGAAGTCGCCGGCGCGAGCGGCCGCGGTGGGTACGGTGAGGTTGTTGAAGGCGGAAGTTCCGCGCTGCGTGGTCACCTGCAGATCGCCGAAGAAGAAGGTCCGGTTTTTGATGATGGGACCGCCGACGGTGCCGCCATATTGATTGCGGCGAACGATGGGCCGCCCGTGCGTATAGAAGTTGCCGGCGTTGAGCTTATCGTTCTGGAGAAACTCGAACAGAGTTCCATGAATCTCGTTGGTGCCGGACTTGGTGGTGGATTGCATGACCGCGCCGGAGGTTTCGCCGAATTCGGCGGAGAACGAGTTGGTGAGGACTTTGAACTCCTGAATGACGTCGGGATTCGGATTCACGGGGTTGCCGGACCAAACGTGGCTGGAGGAGTGGGCGCCGTCGATGTAGTACGGATCCTTTCGGACGAGGCCGCCTTGCGAGACTGTGTTGCCGCCGCGGATGACGACGCCAGGAACGAGCAGACGGAAGTCCTGCGGATTCCGGCCTAGGGTGGGAAGGCTGATTACCTGCCGGTTTTCGATGGTGGAGGCGAGGCTTCCGGTTTCGGTTTCGAGGAGCGGAGTGGAGGCGGCGACACTGATTGTTTCCGTGATCGCACCGGTTTCGAGAGTCATGTCGACGCGAAGCTGGCGTCCTGTTTCGAGGTTGAATTCCCTGGAAAAGCGCTTGAAGCCGCTGACCTCGGCGTCGACCTTATAGGCGCCGGGCGGAAGAAAGTTGAAAACGTAGTTGCCGACCGAGTCGGCCAGGCCATCGAGGCTGACGCCGGTCCTCGTGTTTGTGACGATGACTTTTGCGCCCGGGACGACGGCGCCGGACGAATCACTAATGGTACCGACGACACCGCCGGTGTTGCCTTGGCCAAAGAGGTGCCCGGCAAGCAGCAAAGGCACTAGAATCTGAACAGTGAGACCTATTCGCATTATTTACTCCCTGAAACAAATTGATCGCGACGACCGATCGGACCGGGGAAGTATATCCCAGGCGCTGGCCGGTGTACAGGGGGGGGTGGAGGTGTAGCTTTGCGCCTTACACGGGTACGGCACGGTTGACAGGCTGTCGGCTGATTTCAGGAGGAGGATCGGGGGTTGACCCGGAGCCAGACGACGGCGGCCGCGAGGTTGACGGCGACGGCTACGAAGAGGAAGATGTTCCAGTTGTGCCAAGTTTCGAGGACCCAACCGTTGAAGGCGGGTGAGACGAAGCCGGCGAGGTTGGAGGCGGCGTTCATGAGGCCAGCGGCGGCACCTCCTCTTGTGCCGCCGATGTCGAGAGCGGAGGCCCAGGCTGCGCCGAGGAAGAGATCGACACCGATTGCGCCGGAGGCCATTAAGAGGGCGGCGAGGCGAGGCTCGTCGCACCAGATTCCGGCGGAGAGGAGAAGCCCGGCGAGGGTGAGCGACGTTGTGCCGATGAAGGTACGGGCGCGGCGCGGAGATAGGCGGCGACCCAGCGAGTCAGTCAGTAAGCCTCCGAGCCAGGTGGCAAAGACTCCGAACAGAAAGGGCAGACCGGCGAAGCGTGCGGATTCGGAGAGGGGCATGTGGCGAGCTTCGATCAGGTAAGTGGGGAACCATGTGATGTAGAACTGCCATAGGAACGTGCATCCGAAGGCGACGGCGAGCAGGGCTTGCATTCGCGGCGAACGAAGTAGCGCGCGGAAGTCAGAAGACGGAGGGGC
>JBGSME010000656.1:0-1776 GCA_041740335.1 Bryobacteraceae bacterium
GTTCATCTCGGGTGCCATCTCGAAGACGATCAACATGCCCGAGGAGTCCACCGTCGATGACATCATGAACGCCTACATCGAGTCATGGCGGTTGGGCATCAAGGCCGTCGCCATCTACCGCGATGGATCCAAGCGCGCGCAGCCGTTGAGTTCGGGAACCGGCAAAGGTGAGAAGAAGGCAGCGCAAGGAACAGCCGCGGCGCCGACTGAAAAGATCGTGTATCGTCCGGTTCGCCGCAAGCTGCCCGACGAGCGCCAGGGCATCACCCACAAGTTTTCGATCGCTGGCCACGAAGGTTACATTACGGTAGGCATGTTCGATGACGGCCAGCCCGGTGAGATCTTCATTTCCATGGCGAAGGAAGGTTCGACGATTTCGGGCCTCATGGACAGCTTCGCTACCGCGATCAGCTACGGGCTCCAGTATGGCGTTCCGCTGAAGTTCTACGTCGACAAGTTCAGCCACGTCCGATTTGAGCCTTCGGGATGGACGGGGAACAAACAGATCCCGTATGCGAAGTCGATCATGGATTACATCTTCCGCTGGCTCGGCGCCAAGTTCCTCGGGGCCGAATATGCGCAGGCGGAAGCCGGTGAATCGACGACACTCCGCCCCACCGAGGAATCCCCGCAGCAAAAGCTGCCCTTCTCCCCCGTTGTGGCCGACTCTCCCATCTGTTCGGAGTGCGGCAGCATGATGGTGGTGAACGGATCCTGCTACAAGTGTGAAAACTGCGGCGGCACCAGCGGCTGCAGCTAGCACCTGAGTTTGCGCGCGCCAGCTTGTATACGGTACGCGCGCCCCGGGGCGGCGTTCACTCCTCCCGCCTCCCCGGTTTCTCCTTCCCTGGCGCCGCGATGCGAAAATAAGAGCGCTCATGACGTTGCCGCTATCGCTTCGCCGAACATGGAAACAGATTGACCGCCGCCGCAGGGAAACGCGGATGTTCATCCGTGCGATGCAGTCCGGCCGGCATCCGGTACTCGCCCAGGTAATCCCCATCCGGCGATGCAATCTCGCCTGCACCTACTGCAACGAGTACGACAAAACCTCCGCCCCTGTTGACACCCCGGAGATGCTCCGCCGCGTCGACCTTCTGGCCGGTCTCCGCACGTCGATCATCACCTTCAGCGGCGGCGAACCCACCCTCCATCCGGACCTCGACCAGCTCATCGCCCGCGTACGCCACCGCGGGGCGATCGCCACATTGATCACCAACGGACTGTTGCTCACCCGGGAACGGATCGAAGCGCTTAATCGCGCCGGCCTCGACTATCTGCAAATCAGCATCGACAACGTCACACCCGATGCGGTGTCGCACAAGAGCCTGAAGGTGCTTGACCGTAAACTCGAGTTGCTCGCCGGTCACGCCGAATTCAGCGTGACCATCAACTCCGTGCTCGGCAGCACGCTCACGAATCCGGAAGACGCCTTGGCGATCACGCGCCGGGCGCGGCAACTGGGATTCACATCCACGGCAGGGCTGCTCCACGACGGCGACGGGCAATCAGCCGAACTCAAGGCGGAAGCGGCCAGTGTCTATCAGCGGATACGGGCGCTCGACCGTTCACTATTTTCGTTCGCCCACCAGGATTTCTTCCAACGCAACCTGATCCGTGGACAGCCCAACAACTGGCATTGCCCGGCCGGCCAGCGATATCTGTACATCTGCGAAGACGGCCTGGTTCACTACTGCTCGCAGCGCCGCGGCTATCCGGCCATTCCTCTCGCCGAGTACGGGCGCGAGCACCTGGAGCGGGAGTTCCACACGACGA
>JBGSME010000657.1:0-5358 GCA_041740335.1 Bryobacteraceae bacterium
CGGTGAGTCCCGCCAGTCGATCACCGGCATGCGTTTCCCCGCCGCGTCCGGATGCGTCGTTCCCCACGCCACGTGCCGGTAGCCTGCGCCGCGAATCCCCTGCAGCGCCCGTTCGAATGAAAATCCGCCGTAAGGAAGCGTCATGCAAGCAAGTTGAAATTCAGTCGGGGCCGCCGGTGCCGCCAGTGCGGCCGTAGCCAATCCGGATCCCACAAAACATCGGCGCGTCATACTCGTTACAATACACCCATCATGGATACTCGACGCGGTTTTCTTCTCACCACGGCGGCGGCATCGGCCGTCCAGGCCCAGCAACGCGAGATCCGCGTCGCCCACATCGGCATCGGCAATCGCGGAACGTCCCTCCTCAAACAGGTCCTCGAACAACGCAACGTCAAAGTAGCCGCTATTTGCGATACCGACGCCGGCAAACGCGACGCCGCTCAGAGCCTCGCCAAACGCGACAATCCCAAATCCTACACCGAGTGGCGAAAAGTGCTCGAACTCGCCGATGTCGACGCCATCTTCATCGCCACTCCCTGCAACCTCCACGCCCCCATGGCCGCCGCCGCGCTCGACGCCGGCAAGTACGTCTATTGCGAGAAGCCTCTCGGCATTGAGCCGGAACAGATCGCCGCCGTTCTCAAATCCGCACGCCGCTCCAAAACCTGGCTCCAAATCGGCCAGCAGTTGCGCTATTACCCCCACATCCGCGAAGCCATCAAGCTCCTGCATCAGGATCAGGCCATCGGGCGCTTGCTCGTTATCCAAGCCCAACGCAACTCCACCCCCGTCGAGCCGGGTAAGGAACGTGAGCGCCCCGCCTGGTATCTCGATGTCAAGCAAAGCGGCAATTTGATCGTCGAAAACGCCATCCACAACATCGATGTCTGTAACTGGGTCGCGCGCAGCCGCCCCGTCAGCGCCTACGGTTATGGCAAGAAGTATCTTCCCGGCCCGCCCGTGCCCGCCAACAGTAACTTCATGGATGGCTTCAGCGTTTCCTATATCTATGAAAATGATATGCACCTTGACTACAGCCAGTTCTATCTTCACCCCAGAATGATGAAGGAGTTCAAGAACGGCCAGTGGTATCGCGTCTTCGGCGAAAAAGGATCTGTCGAAATCAATAGCGGCATGATGTATCCCATGTGGGGCGAGCCCACGAAGTACCTCAGCAGCGGCACCGATTGGGACAAACTGCACGACAATGCAACAGAGGAGTTCTTCCGCGGCATCCGTGAAAACGGCAAGCCCTTCGCCGATATCGAAGTCGCCGCCACCGCCGCCCTCACCGTCATCATGGGCCGTGAAGCCATCTACCGGAAGCGAATGGTAACTTGGAAAGAGTTGGGAGTCGAAGTCTAACCGGCTGCACCAACTTCTAGACAATATGCCGACACGCCTCTCCGCAGGACTCCTGCTGCTCGCGGCTTCTTGCTCGATCCTCTCAGCCCAATGGATGGAAGGCGAAGTCCGCATCGCCGTCACCGATCCGGACGGCCAATCCGTCGCCGGCGCTCTCGTCCGCCTCGCTGCGCGAAACCCGGAGTTCGCCGCGTCCACCAAAACCGGCGCCTTGGGCCTCGCCAGATTCTCCCGCCTCCCGCTCGGACGCTACCGCTTGAACGTCACACGCGACGGCTTTGAAACCTGGACCGGTCAAATCGATGTGCGCTCCGCCGTGCCCCGCGAAATCGCCGTTCAGCTCCAGGTCGGCGCGATACGCACCCAGATGACCGTGAGCGGCGCAGCCCCTCTCCTCGATCGCGCTCAACCCCTCCTCGTCATGCACGCCAACCGCAGCCAGTTGGAGGAAACCGCCGGCTCCACGCTCGACCGCGCCCTGGTCGACGTCATTACCACCATGCCCGGCTGGCTCCTCGAATCCGGCGCAGTCCTCCACCCCCGCGGCTCCGAATACGACACCCAATACGTCATCGATGGCATGCCCCTCTACGACAACCGCTCCATCGCCTTCGCCCCCGCGTTCGAAAACGAAGAGTTCGAACAGATCAATGTCATCACCGCCGGAATCCCCGCCGAATATGGACGCCGCCTCGGTGGCGTCATCGCCCTCGACACTCGCCGCCAGGGTACCCTCGGCCACGCCACCGAAGCCTCCTACCAACGCGGAAGTTACTCCACTCTCGCCGGCGAAGCCGCGCATTCTTTCCGTACCGCAACCACCGCCGCTTCCCTTCGCACCCATGGCGGCTGGACTGACCGCTATCTCGATCCCCCCTCCCTCGATAACTTCACCAACCGCGCCAGTGCCGCCGGCGTTGACTCCCGCCTCGATCGCCACCTCACCCCCGCCGGCCGCCTCAATCTCTACTTCCGCTCCAATCGCACCAACTTCCTCGTACCCAACGATCCCACGCAACAGGAAGCCGGCCAACGGCAGGACCGGCGATCAGCCGAGACAGCCGGCCAGGTTCACTACCAGCACACCTTCTCCCCAGGCGCAATCGGCTCCGTTCGCGCCATGGTCCGCGACATCTCCGCGCGCCTCTGGAGCAACCCTCTCGCCACCCCCGTCCACATCGATCAGGACCGCGGCTTCCGCGAAGCCGCTATCATTGCATCCTCCTCACTCGAACGCGAATATCATTCCATCAAGTTCGGCGGCGACTTCCGCTCCGCCTCCATCCACGAACAATTCGACCTCGCCCGCGATATCGACTTCCGCGGCCGCCGCCGAAGTTCCGCTTCCTCCGCCTTCGTTCAGGACTACGTCCGCTGGGGCGCCTTCGCCGCCAACATCGGCCTCCGCGTCGATCGCTACAGCTTATTCGAAACCGAAAACGCCGCCAGCCCCCGCTTGGCCGCAAGTTACTTCCTGCCCAAAGCCAACTTACTCCTCCGCGCCTCCTACGATCGCGTCTTTCAACCCGCGCCCATCGAAAACCTACTGTTCAGCACCGCCGCCGCTTCGCTCGATATCGAAGGCGTGGAAGGCGCCCTCGCCGTCCCCGCCAGCCGCGGCAATTTCTTCGAGGTCGGATTCCGCAAACCCCTCGGCAACGTCCTCCGCTTCGACGCCAGCCACTATTGGCGCCGGTTTCGGAACTACTCCGATGACGACGTTTTCTTCAATACCGGCATCGGCTTTCCCATTTCCTTTGATCGTGCCGAAGTCCGGGGCACCGAACTGCGCCTCGACATGCCCCGCCGCCGCGGCGTCTCCGCCTTCGCCAGTTACTCGAACATGATCGGCCACGCCACCTCGCCCGTCACCGGCGGACTCTTTATCGAAGGCGGCGAGGCGCTCCAATTGCGCGACCTCGCCCGCCGCTTCCCCATCACCCAGGATCAACGCAATACCTTCGCCGGACAGCTTCGCGTCCAACCCCATCCGCGCTTCTGGTTGAGCACCGCCGCCCGCTACGGCAGTGGCCTGCCGTTTGAAAGCGATGACGACGCCGATACCGGCGGCGGCGAAGACGAGTTCCCGCAACAACTCCTCCATCGCGTCGACTTCAGCCGCGGCCGCCTCCGCCCTAACTTCAGCCTCAATCTCTCCGCCGGCGTCCGTGTCATGGAGGCCGAAGGCGCCACCGTCTCCATGCAATTCGACGTGCGCAACCTCACCGATCGACTCAATCTCATCAACTTCAGCGGAGTCTTCTCCGGTACCGCCATCGCCCCGGGGCGCCAGGCCTCGTTTCAACTTCGTGCCCGCTTCTGAAAATTTCTTGTAACGTTCCGCTCCCGGTTGTCACATACAGGACACTATGGCTGATTCTCTGTCCTTGGATTGGACAAAGCGAAAAAAGAACTCGTTTGACTTCGTAGTGGTAGGTTCCGGCTACGGCGGTTCCATCACCGCCGCCCGCCTCGCCGGCTCGGCCACCCACCCTAGCGTATGCATCCTCGAGCGCGGCCGCGAGTGGGCCGTCGGCGATTTCCCTGATTCCGTCACCGCCTGGGCCACCAACCAACGGAACGATCTGAACCCCCTTGGGCTCTACGAAGTCCTCAACTATCCCGACATCTCCATCCTCAAGGGCTCCGGCCTCGGCGGAACATCGCTCGTCAACGCCAACGTCGCCATCGTTCCCGACGAAGACGTCTTCAAAATGGATGGCTGGCCCAGCGTCCTCACCCGCGACGCCCTCATGGAGTTCTACAACCTCGCCCGGACCACGCTCCACGCCGGTCCCCACCCCGCCGCGATGTCCTTGCCCAAGGTCGAGGCCCTCAAACGCCGGGCCGATCAATTGGGCCTCGACGTCGCCACGCTCGACCTTGCCGTCACCTTCAAGGATCGCGACAACGATCAGGGCGTCCATCAGCCCGAATGCACCGGCTGCGGCGATTGCGTCACCGGCTGCAACGTCGGATCGAAAAATACGCTCGCCATGAACTACCTGCCGCTCGCCAAAAAGAACGGCGCCGAAATCTATACCCAGTGCGAAGTCGAAAGCATTGAGAAGCTCAGCGCCGGCGGCTGGCGCGTCCACGGCTACTACCACAAGAGCGCGATCCGCAAGCAGAAATTCTCCCTCGACGCCGGCAATGTCATCCTCGCCGCCGGCTCCATCAACAGCACGGAAATCCTCCTCCGCTCCGCCGACAAACGCGGCCTCTCCATCTCACCCGCCGCCGGCACCAGATTCGGTGGCAACGGCGATTTCTTCGGCCTCTCCTACAACGGCGATACCGTCACTCGCGTCCTCGGTTTCGGCACGAATCCCCCCGATTCTCACTGGAAGGACAACCCTCCCGGACCCTCCATCGTCGCCGCCATCCGCTACGGCGCGTCCTCGCCCGTTGCCAGGCGTTTCACCTTCGAAGATCTCAGCTTCCCCAGCGCCGCCATCCGCGCCACCCAAGTCACCTTCGCCACCATTCCCAATAAGGAAGATACCGACGTCGGCGACGAAATGCAGGAAATGCAACGCGCCATCATCGACACCATCGGCGCAAAGCCCTACGGTGAAAACGGCGCGCTCAATCACACCATGCTCTATCTCTGCATGGGCTTCGATGATCAACGCGGTTACTTCGCCCTCGACAAACGCGGCGTCCAGGTCCGTTGGCCCGGTTCCGGCAACCAGCCCGTCTTCGGCATGATGAACGAGGAAATTCGCCGTCACGCCCGCCGCGAAGGCGCAAGCTTCCTCGCCAATCCCCTCTGGGAGTTCATGAACCTCCCGATCCGCCACCTCGTCACCGCTCACCCCCTCGGCGGGCTCCCCATGGGAGACGATTACCTCGCCGGCGCAGTCGACCAGTGGGGCCGCGTCTTCACCGGCGATGGCGCAGTCCACGACGGTCTCTTCGTCGCCGATGGTTCCGTCCTCCCCACCGCCCTCGGCGTCAATCCCTTCCTCACCATCTCCGCCGTCGCCG
>JBGSME010000658.1:0-4169 GCA_041740335.1 Bryobacteraceae bacterium
TTGCGGTCCACGTCCACGTGAGCACTGGGAGTGGTCTCCAGAATGTCGGCGCCCGTGGCTTCCACCTCGACCGACGTATTGTTCCCGGCCAGCGCTACCATCAGATTCAACTCGACCGGCAGCGAGTTCCGGATCTCCACATCGCGCGCCGACACGCCAAACCCCGGCGCCGTAACTTCAACGTGATAGGAATTGGGCGGAATGTTCTTCAGCCGGTATGTGCCATCCGCGCCCGTGCTCGTCTGCTGCGAATACCCGCTGAGAGGATTCCGCAGAACCACCTGGGCCGATGGGATGCCCGCCCCGGAGGGGTCCTCCACCGTGCCCTGGATCGTCCCCGCGTTTCCCGGGGACTGCCCATAGGCTTGAGTACCAGCAAGCCAAGCGGCAATAACCGCAGTTCCCATAGCCGCGCAGCGTCGATACGGAGTCTTCATATACCCACAAGCATGGGGTGCTTTGGATCGGGAACATCGATCTTTTCCATGAGCGGCCTCGATTCTCCCATGAGCGGGATAGTTTTGCCGGTAGGTGGCCGCCTCCCCTCGGACTCGCTAAATGTTCACGGCGCTTCGCTCGCCGCGCGGCACCCGAAACCCGACCGTAGTCCCGCCATCGGAGTCATCCACCATCAGACCCCCCTCAGGTCCATAGCAAAGCTCCAGACGCCGCGACACGTTCTCCAGTCCCACGCCATTGCCCGGCCGGGCATGCTTTCGGCGGCCAAAGCCTGGGCCATTGTCGGACACAGCCACCAGGATCTGGCCACTTGCGCCGGCCTCCCGGGCAATCACGATTCGCACCGTGCCGCCGCCCGGCATCGCCCCCACTCCATGCTTGATGGAGTTCTCCACTAGCGGCTCAATGGTAAGCACCGGCACCCGTTCCCGAAGCAGGCTGGGGTCGATGTCGATTTCGACTTTCAGCTTGTCACCCAGCCGCTGCGATTCGATGGCAAGGTAGGCCTCCACCACTCGCATCTCTTCTTCGAGCGGCACCAGCGTCACATCGGTTCGCAGAAAGTATCGGAAGATGTCAGCCAGATTCAACACCGTCTTGCGCGCCGCCTTGGCTTCGCGCGGAATAATCCCATAGAGAGTGTTGAATGCGTTGAACAGGAAATGCGGATGGATCTGAGCCTGCAGCGCGCGCAATTCCGCTTGGGAAACGAGCCGGTCCGTTTCGAATTCAAGAATCCGCTCCAACTGTTCAGACGCCACCCCTCCAATCCGCGTCAGAACTTCCAGATCCATACTCAGATACGGGCGTCCGCCGCGACGTTCCGCCAATAGTATAAGACAGTTGTGGGCCGGCGCGTCTCGAATCGGCACGGCCACCGCCGCTCCATACCGTTGGAACTCGCCGAGCTCGGGTACCGTCTTCACCAGGGCCGCTGCCACGATTCGTTGGCCAACGGAAATTGGCGGTAACCCGCCTTGTTCCACCAGCGGTGCCTTCATCAGCCGGGCCATCTCACTGCTCGCGACGCCAAGAAACTCCGATTCCGGCCCGCTGAACGAACGGAGCATGTCCAGGGACGCTTCAACCTCCTCCGGGTCTGGTTGCCGGAATACCAGCCGCGTCAGTAAGCGCTGAAGCACCTCTCGGGCGACACCGGATAGACCGACAAGAATAATTGCGATTGCCGCCTGGACAATCTGGTCCCGCCCCGCGCCCAGCGCAATAATGGACCATCCCGTGAGCCCTGCCAGTACTCCATTGGCCACCAGCCGTACAAATGCATCGGCGAGAACGAACCGGTAGTCTTGCAACAATACGAACAACGCCAAAGGGATCCCCGCATGATGAAATAGCAGCTCCTGCGCCCAGGCTTGGTCAATGTGTCCGTCACCGAAGTGCACGAATGAGATGGCCAGCAGGAACAGTGACATAGTCGCCACCGTGCGTGAACTGGCAACGCCTGGTTGATCATCGCTCGACCACAAGATACGTACCACCGCGATCGTTGTGAGCGTACCGAACCCCCCTGTAATCAGGAACAAGCCGATGCGATGCAAATCGGCGCCGTCGACGGCAAGCTCCGCCATATGGCAGACAGTGGCCGCCACCCCCAGTCCATAGCCGGCCTGAACCAGACGGGGAAACCGCCGTCCAACGCAAAGATGGAACAAAACCGTGGGAAGCAGACTGAGCACGGAAAAACCAATCGCCGCCAGCCACTGCCTGACCGTACTGCCTTGGTCGTCGGCAAGAAGCACGGCGAACGAGGCCAGGTTCCATAAAAGGGCCAGGCTGGCCGCCATAAGCGACAGCCAGTTCGTCTTCTGGATCCCATGCTTACGGATCGCCAACGCCAGAAAGATCGCAAAGAGCACCACGCCGGATGCATGCCCTACGGCATTCATCGCTACATTTCTCAGCATCTCTTCTCCCTGCCCAGCGCACCCCCAAAGCATTCCGCCGGCGGTTCCCTACTCTCGCTTGCGCCGCGCTACGGGTATTGCCATCGCGCTGGCCCTGCAGTTCACGGTAGCACTCAATGAACCAACCAGGCATGATCGAGCCGTCTTTCTGAGGTCAGCTTTTCCCGATGTCCGGGGCGGGATTTGAGCGCCGCCCGGCTTCTCCGGCGCCTTCCCGGCTAAAGCGCCGGGCGCCGTCCGTCGATTTGGCCTGAGTGAGCGCAATCCCCATATTGATGGTGGACGCCGACGTCAAACTATGCCGTCTGGTCCGCCACTATCTCGAACCGTTCGGCTTTGCAGTGGCGGTCGCCTACACCGGCACAGAAGGCCTCCACCGCGCGCTGGCTGAGCCTTTTCAGGCTGTAATCCTGGACCTGATGCTTCCCGGCCTGGATGGCTGCGAACTCCTGCGCCGCCTGCGCCTGCGCTCAAACGTGCCCGTGCTGGTTCTCACCGGCCACGGCGGCGAGCCGGAAAAGATCGTCGAAATGCGCGCTGACGCCTATCTTCCCAAGACCTCCTCCACCCGGCAAGTGCTGGCCCAGCTCCAAACCATCCTCCACCCCAGGGAGCGGCACTTAACCAGCAACCGCGCCATCGTAGTGGGGGAGCTGAGCCTCGACGTCGCCGTTCGATCCGCCGCGCTCGAGGGACGGCTGATCGCCCTGACGCGCGTGGAGTTTGACCTGCTGGCGGAACTGGCACGAAACCGGGGACGCGTCCAGACGCATGAGCAGCTTCTCGTTGCCGCCGGCGCCGGCAGCAGCCATGATTCGGCCGATGAGTCGATCGATCGCCTTGTCGCGTCCCTGCGCCGCAAGCTCGGAACCGACCCGTGCACACAGCCCCACATCGACACTGTGCCCGGCTCGGGCTATGTCATGCGCTGGGAGGAACGGATATAGCGCGCTCGCCGATTGTTCACTTCACCCGCACCGGAACCAGCGGACCCTCCGGCCACAATCGCCGGTTCACCTCCACCTCCCCCTTCCACAACCAATCGTTCTCATCCCGCTTCGGAGTGACGCGATCGTCGCCGAAAAGCCACTCTAAGTTCGGATCCAACGCCCGTTCAATTAACTCATCGCTGAATAACCGCCCTTCCGGTTCATGAAACACGCAAAGATACTCCTGCTTGTACCAGTGCTCCCCCAGCGCATGATACTCCTCCCGCAAGAATTCCTCGGAGATACGCGGGCACTGCGTTGCCTTCACCTGCACTCGTAACCAGGTCTCCTCGAGACCTGGCCGGTCCTTCTTGTCCCATATCTGCCAGAAGAACCCGCGCTGCCCGAAAGGTGTGGATAGAAGCATGAGCGTGCCTGGCCGCCCGTTCCGCGGCACCGCCATCATCGGACGCAGCGCCCGGTACAACTCGTCGCGCACTCGCGATGCCTCGTCCACAATCAACAGATCCACAGACGAAAATCCGCGCACCGACGATTCCACCGCCGGCACCCCCACGATTCGCGACCCGTTCTCCAACCGCAGCGACACAGGGTTGAACTCGTCGGCTCTCGCCCGTGTCCCGGCCCTCTCCAGGATGTCCGCCATCTTCCGCAACAACTCCGCCGTCTGCCGCAGCGTCGGACTCACCGCCACCACCATCGACCCCGGCACATAGATCGCCTGATGCACCGCCCGTGCCGCCGTCGTCGTCGACTTCCCCCATTGTCGGCAACAGTTCAGCAGGATCCGTTTGCTGTTCGCCGCCAGTATCGCCGTCTGCTGTTCGTCCGGTTC
>JBGSME010000659.1:0-6167 GCA_041740335.1 Bryobacteraceae bacterium
TCGGTTGGCGTCGCAGCGATACCACCCCGGCCCCACACGGTTCCCAGCGTGATGCCCGGATCAGCGTGAATGGTGTGATTGCCGCCGAAGTTGAGTCCAAGAAAAACAGGAACCGGCCCGCGGGCGTTGGCTGGAAGGTAAAGCAGCATCCGGGCTTTGCAGTACGGAGCGAACAGCAGATCAATCTGTTTGCGGATCGCGCGGCCACCCAGGGCCTGGCCCGAAGAGATTAGCTCAAATCGCAGCGAAGGTGGCTTGGCGGGGCTGCGGCCGTAGACTTCATTTTCGAATAGCTGCAGGATCTCCGCGCGGCGCGCCGGCCAGGATTGCGCGGAAGCCACGCGCTTTCCTGACGCATCGACGAGAGGATCCGGCAGCGTGTAGGCGGGAACTTTCGCTTCGTCGTAGTTGGCGTTGTTTGGCTGTGCGGCGAGGGTGGCGGCCAACAAAATGAGGGAGCAAAGCACGGCGGGTTTCATTGAGTGCATTATCTTATAAGATCCGGCATTCATGACACCAGCATCGGCGACACCAGTTTCAGCGACAGCTCCCGCGCGGCGGAGGGGAAGGCCGCGATCGAAGGCGGCGCGGGCAGCGATACTACGCTCGGCTTTGGAATTGCTTCACGAGGTGGGCTACGCGCGATTGACGATGGAGGCTGTGGCGGAGCGCGCGCGATCGGGCAAGGCGACCATCTATCGCTGGTGGCCGAATAAAGCGGCACTGGCGGCGGATGCTTATCTCGAAGACGCCGCGCCTTCGGTTCCCTTTCCCGACACCGGCTCCGTCCGCGAAGACTTCCGGCGGCAGATGCAGTTGCTGGCGCAGTTTCTCGAGGGGCCAAGGGGCAAAATGCTGGCGCTGCTGATGGGGCAGGGGCAGGACGAGCCCGAGCTGTTGCGAACGCTCCAACAGGCCTTGTTTGAAGGCTGGCGCACGGAGGCGGCGGAGGTGATGCTGCGCGGGATCCGCGCGGATCAGGTGCGCGCCGGAGTATATACCGAGATCGCGTTGGATGCGCTGTACGGTCCGATTTTCTACCGTTTCTTGAGCGGGCGCGGGGGACTGTCGCCGGACTATGTGGATGCCTTGTGCGACGCGGTGATGGCGGGGTTAGCTCCGGCACGGGCGGGAGGCGCATAAAGTCGGTCGCTTCCAACCGCCACTGCGGCCCGAACCGGAAGATTGTAACAAGCGAAACCAGATCCCTCGCCCGCGCATCTTGTAGACTGTTAACCATGGTGACGCGTAGAGACATCCTGTCGACAATTCCGGGCCTCGCCACCCTCGGGAGCTTTCCCGGAGCACGTTTGCAGGCGGCCGACGTGCCGCGGCCCACGCCCGCGATGGTCTTCAAGAAACCCGAAGGCGGGGTGATTGACCTCAAGCAGTTCCTCGGCAAAGTAGTCGCGCTCGAGTTCATGATCACCACCTGCCCGCACTGCCAGCGCTGCTCGCAGATTCTGCAGAAGATGCAGAACGAATACGGCGACAAGGGCTTTCAGGCGTTGGGCGTCGCCACAAACGATATGGCGCACATGCTGGTTCCGGACTTCAAAAAGAACTTCGGCATCCATTTCCCCATGGGCTGGGCGCCCAGGGACGACGCACATTCTTTCCTGCAGCACCCGGCGATGCTGATCATGTACGTGCCCCAATTGGTGTTCATCGATCGCAAGGGCGTCATCCGCGCCCAATTTGCGGGCAACGACAAGTTCTTCGCCAACGAAGAGAAGAACGTCCGCGATCAGATCAACGGATTGCTGGCCGAGAAGGGCATGGCCCCGGCGCGTTCCCGCAAAGCGGTAAAGACCGGCAGCCGGGGCTGAGGAACGGAATCGGGTGCTTCAGGGTCTTCACACCGCGGCCCGCGTCCGCTTGGCGATCTGTGGATTGCTGATGGCAGCGCCCGTAGCGGCGCAGACAGCCGACCTCGATTCCAACAAATCCCTCTTCGCGGTGCTGGCCGCCATCAACATGGTGGGGCATGACGCCGGCATCGATTCGCCATCGGCCCACCCGCTGCGAAAGCTGATCCGGGACGAGATCGCGAAACGGAAACCGCCGGTCTTGGCCGATTTGCGGACCCTGATGCGAGACCACCGCCAGGAAGACGCCCAGTGGGAACTGCGCCTGTACACCTCGTATGCGCTTCTCACCGATGGGCCTCCGAAGTTCCGGTGGCGTCTGCCGAAGCATCAGATCCCGCCGGACGTGGCGGCGCTTGAGGATCTCGGCAAGCTGATGGAGAAGTTCTACGAACAGGCTGGGATCGAAGAACTGTGGCAGCGGTCGCAGCCTTTGCTCGACGAGGAAGTGAACAAGTACGGAGAACCTGGGCGCAAGGCAATTACGGACGTTTCCGCCTACCTGCGTGCTCCGCTCGGCGGCACGTTCATGGGCCGGAAATTCCACGTCGTGATCGATTTGCTGGGCGCGCCGAATCAGGTTCTTTCGCTCGCGTTTCTGGACGACTACTACTTGGTATCGACCAGTTCGCCCGAGATGCACATCAACGAAATCCGGCGCCAGTACATGCGGTATCTCCTCGATCCGCTGTTTACCAAATGGGGAGACAAGGTGGATGAGAAGCGCGCCCTCGGCGACTATGCCCTTGGCGCGCCCCATCTGGCCGACCACTACAAGCAGGATTTTCTCCTCCTCGCCACTACCTGCCTGATCCGGGCGGTGGAGGCTCGCATGTCTCCGGCCGCGCAGCGGGAAGCAATGGTGATGGAGGCGATGAAAGAAGGCTTCGTGCTGACGGCGCACTTCGCGGAGCAGTTGCCCTTGTACGAAAAGCAGGAACAATCCATGAACCTCTACTTTCCGGAACTGATCAAGTCCATCGATTTCGGCAGGGAAGAGAAGCGTATGGCGCAGTTCGAATTCTCGCAGACGCGCAAAACCGGCAAACTGGTGACCGCGGCGCGCGTGATTGAGCCGGAGATGAGCGACGCTGAGAAGCGGCTCGAACAAGGCGAGGATGCCTACCGGAAACGGGACTTCGATGTCGCCAATGCCTACTTCGCAAGCCTGGTGGACGCATCGCAGCCCAATCCGGTCCGCGCAAAAGCGTATTATGGAATAGCACGTATTGCCGCATTGCGGAACGATCCGGAGACCGCTCAAAGAACGTTTGGGCGGGTGCTGGAGCTGGATCCACCGGCAGTTGAAAAGGCGTGGACGTTGGTTTACCTAGGTAAACTGTCGATGGCGGCGGCGCGGTCGCGTGCCGAGCAAGGACAGGAGACGGAGGCGGTGGCGGAAATAGCGGCCGCCGAAAGGCACTTTGAGGCGGCGTTGGCGGTGGACGGATCGTCCACAAAGGCCCGCGAAGAAGCGGAGAAGAGCTTGCAGGCATTGCGGAAAGCACCGAAGTGAGTAAGGAGAGCAAAAGAATGAAAAAGTGGATGATGCTCGCGGCAGCAGCCGTTATTGGGATTGGGGCGATGCTGGCGCAGAAACAGCCGCAGCCGAAATCGCAAAAGGAAGCCGACGCCGTGATGGCGATCTTCAATGCGGCAGACGCGGATTCGCGGATCACCGCCGCCGACAATCTGCTGAAGAACTTCGCCGATACCGAGTTCAAAGCCGTGGCGCTTCAAGTGGCGGCCGCTTCGGCGCAGGAGAAGAATGACTTCGAGAAAATGGTGTTCTACGCCGAACAGACGCTGCAGGTGGATCCGAAAAACTACGCGGCGATGCTGATGCTCGCCACCGGATACGCCCAGCGCACGCGCGAGCACGATCTCGACAAAGAAGACAAGCTGAAGATGGCCGAGAAATACGCCAACGGCGCAATCGAAACGGTGAAGACAGCCGTCAAGCCTCGCCCCGACATCAGTGACGCCGATTGGGAAACCGCAAAGAAGGATTTCACTGCCCAGGGAATGGAAGCGCTGGGTATCGCGGCGATGACCCGCAAGAACTATGACCAGGCCATCCAGCAGTTCAAAGCCGCCATTGATGCGGGCGGAACGCCGGAACCTGTAACCAAACTCCGCTTGGCATCCGCCTACAACCAGACGCAAAAGTTCGACGAGGCGCTGGTGTTGCTCGACGGCATCCTGGCCGACGCGAATCTGAATCCGCAGGTGAGGCAGTTGGCGGGCAGCGAGAAGCTCAAAGCCGCAACTGGAAAAGCCCAAAAGAAGTAGGCTCTCGGCGGCAATGAACGCCTCCATTGAAGCTCTGGAGGAGCGCCTGGATTATCGGTTCCGCAATCGGGAACTGGTGACCCGTGCGCTCACTCACAAGTCCCGCGCTTTTGAAACTGGGCCGCTCCAGCCGGACCGCCTCGCCGATAACGAGCAGTTCGAATTCCTCGGCGACGCCATTCTCGGGTTCGTCGTAAGCGAACTCCTCGTAATGCGCCATCCGGCGTTCCCCGAGGGCCGTCTGTCCAAGCTGAAGGCCTTTCTTGTAAGCTCCAACCATCTCCATGAAGTGGCCGCGCAGTTGGAACTCGGCCAGTATCTGTTCCTCGGCCGCGGCGAAGAGCTGAGCGGCGGCCGCGGCAAAAGAGCTCTGCTCGCCAACGTAGTCGAAGCGCTGATCGCCGCCCTCTACATGGACGGCGGCTTGGCGGTAGCCCATCGCTTCATCGTGGACCATGTGGTGGGGGATTTCGACGAGGAGCGCGGCGAGGACGAATCGCTCGTTGTGGATTACAAGAGCGCGCTGCAGGAGGCCGCCACCGCGCTCGGGCTCCCCGCGCCGCGATATCTCATCGCCAAGGAAGCCGGACCAGAGCACAAAAAGACCTTCACCGTGGAAGCGCGCATCGGGCAGTTGTACGCGGACCGCGCCGAGGGGACCTCAAAGAAGGTGGCGGGCCAGCGGGCTGCCCAGTTGGTGCTCGAGAAATTGAATGAACTCGCGGGGTCCGGCGGCGCGGCACCCACTGGCGAGTAGTTGGCCAAGCGTAATACTCCACCACCGGTTACCTATACTGTCGGCGAGGTGATTCCGTGACGCCGCACCGGATCCTTGTCGTTAAGACCGTGCTCGCGGCAAGTGTGGCCTGGCCGTCGGCCGGAGGCCTGCAGACGCAGCCCGTTAACGTTTCCGTATCTCCATCGGGAGGCTCCGCATCGACGCAGACGTTCACCTTCGTCACTTCGAGTTCGCTGCAGGGCGTGAGTTCAGTGCGGTGAATGCAGTGCTGGTGGACCGGCTCGGACGGAGACGTTCTATAACGTTGGCCCGAAGCAATGGCAGCGTCTACCAATACTCTCTGTACGTGCCGCCGGAGACTGACTTCACTCTGCGGGTCCGTACCGGCGGGTTTCTCCTTAGTGACGGCAAAGACCAGCCAATCGACGAACGTGGATACGATGTTTCTGTTCGCGCGAAGCGTCCGCAACCGGAGCCCTCAGCCTTGAGACTTCCAAGCAGCATTTTCGGTGGCGTGTCAGCTCCGGCCGTCTTCTCGCTGGTGACCGCAGGGAAGCCCGCAGAGCCAGGAGGGATGCTCGTAGCGTACCTCACGGCGCTTCCCCGAACCGATCCGATCGTTCCGACAGGTGTTGCGTCGCCAGGCGCTCCTCCCGCGACAGTACCGCAATCCGGTATAGGGATTGTAGATCTACTTCGACTGCAGGTTTTCCTCGATACACCGAGTACTGTGATCGCGTTCGCTCCGGCATTTGTTGGCTTGGCGCCCGGCTTGGTCGGCGTACTATCAGACCAACTTTCAGTTTCCGTCTCCGAGCCTTCCCGCCTCAAACCTCTGATGGAAATCAATCTACGACGTTCCGCTAGGATCATCTTTTCAGGCGGAGCCTGGCAGAGCAGTTGAGTGAAGATCCACGTTGCCTGCCCCGGCCCGGGGTGCTTGCCGGCGCCAGGGCGGTAAACGGTTCCATGAGCGGCTGCACCAGCATCAGCGCAAAACCCGGAGACAATCGGATCCGGCGAACCATCCTCGTTCCGTTGGGTCTCCTTGCGCTAGCGACGACCAGTGTATGCCAGGGACAAATTCGCGACGTGGTGGTCACATCCGGCGCAACCTTCGAACCCGGTCTGCCGCCGAAGGGCTCCATCGGGACGCTGTTCTGCCGCGGGTTGACTGGCATTGACGGCGTAGTGTCGGCTTAATCCGTCCCCTTGCCTACCGAACTGGGGGGGGCGCGTGCGGGTCGGCGGGGCGCTGGCGCCGTTGT